>NZ_JBKCVI010000073.1:0-23888 GCF_046317795.1 Flavobacterium sp.
ACCATATAATTGTCCAAACCAAATTCTGTTATCATTTTTAGCAATACCTTTTGATTTCATCAACTCGATTACTTTGTAGGAACTTAATTCATTGTGGGTTCCTACAAAAATGGACATCGAATCTAAATTATCCATCATATAAGCCATCGTTGTATCATAGTTACTATCGGTAGCTTCTTTACTTTCGCAGATTGGTGATGGGTATCCATTTTCTTCAGCACGCCTGTTCTCTTTTTCCATATAAGCACCACGAACCAATTTCATCCCAATAAAAAAACCTTCCTCTTTGGCCTGATGCTGTAATTGTTTTAGATAGTCCAATCTGTCCCAACGGTATAATTGCAAAGTATTAAAAACAATCGCTTTTTCTTTATTATACTTGCGCATCATATCGGTAACCAAATCATCAGCAGCGTCTTGCATCCAACTTTCTTCTCCATCAATCAATAATGCTACATCCTTTTCAAAAGCCGTTTTACAAATTAAGTCAAAACGAGAAACTACTCTATTCCATTCATTTTGTTCTTCTATGGTTAATGGTTGCTTGGCTCCTTTTTTCTCATAAAGATAAAATCGACCTAAACCCGTTGGTTTAAAAACGGCAAACGGAATAGCATTTCGTTCTTTCGCAAACTCTACAGTTTTTAATGTCATTTCTAAAGCGGCATCAAACTGATCTTCCTCTTCCTTTCCTTCTACTGAATAATCCAAAACGGAAGAAACGCCTTTGGTATACATTTTATCAACTACAGAAAGACAATCTTCTTCGGTGGTACCACCACAAAAATGGTCAAAAACTGTAGCTCTAATCAAACCTTCAACTGGTAAATGTGCCTTCAAAGCAAAGTTGGTAACCGCAGTACCTATTCGCACTAATGGTTCATTATCAATCATTTTGAATAAAAAATAAGCCCTGTCTAATTCGGTATCTGTTTTAAGTGCAAAAGCCACTTGAGTGTTGTTGAAAATAGTTTCCATTAATGATTTTAAAAGTCAAGCAAATATAAAAATAGTTTTATATCAGGAGACATTAATTTAAAGTTACTGTAACCACAATTTTCTATAGGATTTATCTCTATCATAATCCTGTGCTTGTTTATCAATATTAAAATAGCGATTGCCTCTTGGATCATTACCAACTCCTGCAAGATACGCCCAATTTCCCCAATTGCTCGACACATCATAATCAATTAATTGTTGTTCAAAATAAGCCGCACCATAGCGCCAATCGAGTTTTAAATCGTTGCACAAATAACTAGCCACATTTTGTCTTCCTCTATTGCTCATAAATCCCGTTAATTTCAATTCAAGCATGTTAGCATCAACAAAATCAACACCTGTTGTCCCATTAATCCAACTATCCAACATTTGGATGTTGTGCTTATTGACACTAATTCCCTTATCCTGAATACCACTTTGTTGAAAAAACTTATTAGAATATTTTTTCATCATAAATCTAAAATAATCTCGCCAAAGCAATTCAAAAACCAACCAATACGTCGACTCATTAGCACCAAATTGACTTTCGTATTTTTTTAATTCAACAAAGATTTCCCTTGGGGATAAACATCCTAAAGACAACCAAGCTGAGAATTTTGATGAATAATCCGCACCAATCAATCCGTTGCGGGTTTCTTTGTATTGGGAAATGGCTTTTGTCTCCGAAAAATAATGATTCATTCTTTTTAATGCGGCACTTTCACCACCTTCAAAAACAATAGCGGCTCTTTTATCTATTTCAGAAAATGATAATCCGAGTTGATCCAAAGTTGGAAATTGCGCAGCAGGAAATTCCGGTGAGGAAATGCTGATGGGTTTTTCAAAAACGGTTCTAATAGTGGATTCTTTCTCTACTTTTTTTCTGAAATTACTAAACACATCCGGAATGTCTTTGATCGAAAAAGGCAAATCTTGCGCATGATAAAGTGTACTTGTGCTAAATGTTAACATTTCACATTGTTGTTTCCAAAGTTCGGTTTGAACTAACTGTTCGGTTTGTTTTTCTTCAAAAGTAACTTCGCGTTTTGCATAGAGTTTATTTGCTTTATAAAGTGACACTACTTTTGGAATTTCAATTTCTGGTTTGCCTTTAAGCACCATCAATCCCGAACCTAATGCTCGAAGATTTTTATCTAAATCGGCAACAGCTTCTAATAAAAATTGGGCTCTAAAACTTCCTGTTTTTTTAAAACCATATTCTGTCTCTTCAAACTGTGTTTCATCAAAGCAATATACTGGAATAATTTTGTCATTCTGAGCAATGGCTTTTACCAGCGTTTCATTATCGTGTAATCGTAAATCCGTTTTAAACCAAACTATCGCTTTTTTCATATGTAGATAATATTTGTTTTTTTAAGGTCATATGGAATCGCTCAATCTTCATTGGTGTTTGCTTACGCAAACTTCTTGTTAATGGCGATTTCATAAATCATTTATATTTTTTAAATAATAATCGGCTTGTTCTAAAAGTGCAACTTTTGCTTCGGGTTGCATTTTACGCCACACATTGTACATCATACCAATTCTTGGATTTTTAGACAATTTTTCTTCATTTTTATCATAAAAATTCCAATACAAACTATTGAAAGGACAAGCTTTCACTCCAGTTTTAAGAGATTTATCATAAAAACAACTGCCACAATAATGGCTCATTTTGTCAATGTAAGTTGCCGAACTCACATAGGGTTTTGTTCCTACAATGCCACCATCGGCAAACTGGCTCATACCGCGTGTATTGGTAATTTCTACCCATTGAATAGCATCAATATAAATCCCTAAATACCACGCATCAACTTCATCGGGATGAACTCCAGCCAACAACGCAAAGTTTCCCGTAATCATTAATCGTTGGATGTGATGAGCATAGGCATAATCTAAAGATTGAGTTATGGCATCTTTCAAGCAATTCATTTTGGTTTTTCCTGTCCAAAACCAAGAAGGTAATTTTTCTTGATTGTTGAAAAAATTCATTGTTTCATACTCGGGCATTTTGAGCCAATAAATGCCGCGCATGTATTCGCGCCAACCAATAATCTGTCGGACAAATCCTTCTAGTTGATGGTATTCGATTTCCTCTTTTCTATTTTCCCATTCCTTGATCGCTCTGTCTATGACTTCTTTGGGAGAAATCATTTTTATATTCATTGAAAAGGAAACTCGTGCATGATATAACGACCATTCGTTTGGTGTCATCGCGTCTTGATAACTTCCAAATAAGGGCAAACATTCGGTAACAAAAAATTCCAGTAACTCTAAAGACTGTTTTCTATTTATGGGCCAAACAAAATGGGTAGCATTAATAGTTCCGATAGTTTTAATATCGGTTAACTTTAGTACAGAAACGATTGGAGTAACGTCATTATCAAAAACCAATGGCGGTGTTGGTTTGTGATTTTTGGGAAGTTTTTTTCGGTTTTCGCCATCATAATTCCACTGACCAGTCAAAGGTTGGTCGCCTTCCATTAAAACGTGATGTTTTTTTCTGAGGGCACGATAAAAACTTTCTAACAAAAATGTTTTCTTCCCTTCAAAAAAAGATCCTAATTCTTCTCGAGTGGTATAAAAATGTTCTGTATCAAAAACCTGAAATGGAATTGAAAGTTCAGAACAATACTTTTTGAGTAAAACATCTAATCGATATTCATCTGGCAATTGATATTCGAATTGAGAAAATGAATTTTGTGCTAGAATATTATTAATATTTTTTTCAAAAGACTGCTGGTTGTTTTTATCGTTAAGGTGAATGTAAATTACGTTATGTCCCACTGCTTTTAATTCGCTTGCAAAAGATTGCATCGACGCAAAAAATCCAACCACTTTTTGAATATGATGCGTTGCATAATCGGTTTCCGTTCTGATTTCCATCATTAGATAAGTTACTGAATCATCAACGGTTTTATACCAAGAATGATTGCTATTGAGTTGGTCACCAAGAATTAATCGTAACTTTTTTGACATTTTGTTTTTTTAAAAATCATTAAGAACTTTACTATTTACATTTTACAATATACTTCATACAATATACTTTCTACAATATACTTTTTACTATTCACTTCCCACTCCTACATTTATCACTACAATACTTCACTTCCTCCCACACTTTCTCCCATTTCTTTCGCCAAGAGAACGGACGATTACACACTAGACATGTTTTACTAGGTAAGTTTTGTTTCTTAACTCCTTTCATAATCTAGTTTTAGTTTAGTTCTTTCCCATTCTATGGCAACTGATGACCCTTCAGCAATAAAAACAGCTGCTGGTTTTGTATGGTTTAAAATCGAAAAAGCTTCGCCATACATGGCTTCAAAATCGCATGAGATTTGATAATCAATTACGTTGTGAATTTTCCAACTCGGGTGTCGCAAACGGTATTCTTCTGTCTTGTTATCATTTATTTTGGTGTATCCATAATAGTGTTCGTAAATAAATTTTTCAAGTGAACTCTGATGCATCTGTAGGGTAGGAATTTCATGTTCAACATAAATGCTATTCCACTTTTTGTTGACCATCCATTCAAAGGTTACTTTTTGGCTTTTCTCTGCTTTAGTAATAGTGTGTTTTGTTGGAACTACGGTGTAATGTTCTTTATATAACACATTAGCCATCCATGCAACAATCTTGTACGGAATGGTTTCATTGATAAAAACAACCCCACGTTTTATTTGGTTTTCTTCTTTTCTGATGACGTAAAAACGCAGATTAATTTCTTCAAAAGTGCCTAATTTTGGAATTGAAATATTAAATAACTTGGTTTTTTTAAACATAAAACCAACCAAACTGATGTAAGCTTTGCCTTGATACAAATCGAGTTCCACTCCATTCGGTAAAAAAGGCAACAACACTTTTGGGTCAATTTCATAATTAACCATGATGATGTTTTCCCAATTGGCTTTTAAAAAAATGGCCATTACTATAAGCTCTTTTTTAAATTTTTATTGGGATTAGATTCCGGAGCAAGATCGGAATGAGTGATTTGCACAATTTTACTTTGTAAAATTGGCGCTCTACTCACGTGCTTTTTTAAAATTCGTTTTCCTTCCTCTTTCACTTCTTTACTTTTTCGGAAACCCCAAATACTATCGCTGGCATACTTTCTTGTGGCATCAATATCTACAATAGGATGAGGATAGTCTTTTCCGATTTCGCAACCATATAATTGCTGATCCATTAATCCTAGCTTCCATGGCTCATGTATTAAATGTGGTGGAATATTGGCCAACTCGGGTACCCATTTTTTGATAAATATTCCTTCACTGTCGTGTTCCTCAGAATTTTTAATCGGATTGTAAATTCGCACCGTATTGATGCCTGTAACTCCCGATTGCATTTGAAGTTGTGGATAGTGAATTCCGGGTTCGTAATCTAAAAATTGTCGAGCCAAAAAATGCAATTCTCTCCAATCTTGCCATAGGTTGAAAACAAAAAACGAAACCACCATAGCCCGCATTCTGAAGTTGAGATACCCCGTTTCGACCAAACATCGCATACAAGCATCCACTATAGGAACACCTGTTTTTCCTTCCTGCCACGCTTTGATATAGCGTTCATTTTTTGGTTTTACAATACTATCAAAAGCCGAGTTTATATTCTGAAATTCCATACGACATTCGTCTTCAAACTTTTGCATAAAATGGCAATGCCAATGCAATCGTGAGACAAAATTTAAAACAGCTCTTTTGTTTGAAGCTTGTTCGTAATGCTGATTGGTATATTGATAAATCATTCGCATACTGATGTTTCCGTAGGACAAATAAGGGGACAATCGGCTACACCCTTTTCTACTCAAATTGGGTTTTGAAATATGTTTGCTGTAGTTCACATAACGCTCTTTTACAAAACTGTCTAAATAACGCCAAGCAAAGTTTTCGCCACCTTGCTGGAAGTTGTTATTTCGTATAGTAATTTCATTCGATAAGTTTTCTCCTTTTAATGTATTGTAATCATTTTCATTTAGAGTTTCTATTTTTAATGACTTTATTTCAATCATTTTAGGTGCAGCGCGCATTACATTTTCCCAACGCTTGTCCCAATCTTTTCTTGATTTCAATTTTCGGATGACACCATGCAGTTGAGATTGCTTCCACAAAATACTTTTTTCATCAAAAAAAGATTGCATTGCAATATCCCTATCATACGTGACTTTATTGCCAATTTCTTGGTGTGAGAAAACAGTTTTAACCTCATATATTTTGAGTAATTCTTCAAAAACGAATGGAACTTCGTTATGAAAAAAATAAATTTTAGCTGCAATGGTAGCAAGCTTTGACTGCATTTCTTGAATTGACTCATAAATAAAACGCCAATGTCGCACATCAGAATCGTCATAATTCATTACTGAGGGTTCAAAAAAATAAAGCAATAGAAATGGAATTTCTTCTTGTTGTGCCAAATAAAGTGGCTCATGATCTGTAAAACGTAAATCACGTTTAAGCCAAACAATATTTATAGCTTTTTTATTCAATTTTGAAGTAATGAAGTTAGGGGTTTATCGGGTTTTGCATAACTCAATCGATCCAACTGAATGGTTTTATGATAACTATCCAAACCGGAACACGTAATGGTATTGGCTTTTTCTAAATCGATAAAACCATCGTCATACATACAATTTTCTGGTACATATATTTGAACAATCTCACCAATAATTAGCGTAGTATTGTTGATAGAAATTTCCAATTTTTCTTTAAATTCAATTCCTAACTGCACCTTACTTTCTGCTACAAAAGGCGCAAAAAAATCATTTTTATATTCTGTAGTCAAACCGGTTATTTCAAATTCTGAAATCCCTTTTTCATAGCGCGCCGATGTTTGATGCGCTTGTTCGTAAATCGTTTCATTGATGTGATTAATGGTGTAAAAACCTGTTTCAATCATATTTCGCAAAGTATCTCGTTCTGGCGGACTTGGACGGAAAATTAACCCAACCAAAGGTGGATTTGCTCCAACATGAAAAAACGAACTAAAAATATCCAAATTGGAGTTGCCGTTTTCATCAGCTGTTCCAACAAGAGACACACTTTTAAATCCACCTAAGCTATTGATAAGATGCACACGAAATTGTTTTTCCATGGCATTTAGCGCTTTTGAAGTGATGAATTTCTGCATATTTTCTGGTTGATTTTGGAAAATTTAAAATAAGTTTTTTTCTTTTTCATGAAGTGCTATCCACTTTTTATCGCTGTTTAATTTGAAGGTACCTATATGAACTTTATTCCATTCGTGAGGGGAAATTAGAGATAAAAAATTATTTCCTTCTTCACTGACATACAAATGATAAATCTCACCAATAACAGGTTCAAATGCAAATTTAGCGTTGTAAACAAGCTCATTCCATTCAAATTCTTGCATCAAACTTTCATATTGATTTTTAAGTTCTTTAAACTTATTTTCAAATTCTTTATTTACGTTAGTAATACCTCTACTTTTCCAAGAAACAATATCATCAACTCTAATTATTGGTGCACCAACACTAGTGGAATAAGGCAAAAAACTAGCATTATATCCCTTATCTTCTGAGTAAACTATATTATCAGGTTTTTTATTCTCCATTTTAATCTGTTTAATAAACTTTAATTATCGTTTTGAAATTTTATTATTAGAAATAGCACGTTGCAATTTGCATTTGAAACGATCTATTCCTTCAACTCTTTTGGCACTGTGCTTTGTTTTACAATTTTCGACACGTTCGCGCCAAAGTTTGTAACTGCTGAACTTTAACTCTTTCTTCATGAGTGCTTTGACATCGGCTTCTTTCAACCCAAATTGAAATTCAATAGCATCAAACGGAGTCCTATCTTCCCAAGCCATTTCTATAATTCTATCAATGGCAATTTCATCTAGTATTTTTGTATTTTCTTTTTGCATAAATTTTTGTTTAACAAATATGTTGAAAAAGTAAACAAATGTAATTCAAATAAATTAAATCATTTGTTAATCAAAACCAAAAAAAACAGTTATTTTGCATAAAATACCTTTTTGAAATATGCAAACCATAAAAGCCAACGGCTATGAAGTCAATTTTAATGAGAATGGATATGATTTACTACATAAATTTATTGCTGACAACAACTATTCCTCATTATTCATTTTAGTTGATTCTAACACAAATGAAAAATGCTTGATGCGGTTTTTATCCTTTTTATCAACCGACAAAAACATTGAAATTATTGAAATTGAAGCTGGTGAAATCGAAAAAAATATCACAACTTGTGTCGAAATATGGTCAATACTAACAGAACTTGGTGCTGATAGAAAAAGTTTGTTAATCAATGTTGGCGGTGGTGTTATTACTGATATTGGCGGTTTTGTGGCTTCCACTTTCAAAAGAGGTATTGATTTTATCAATATTCCAACTTCTTTATTGGCCATGGTTGATGCCTCCATTGGCGGAAAAAATGGTGTGGATTTAGGAAATTTAAAAAACCAAATTGGTGTTATCAATTCACCGAAAATGGTGCTGGTAGACACATCCTATTTAAATACTTTACCTCAAAACGAAATGCGTTCCGGATTGGCCGAAATGCTAAAACATGGATTGATTGCAGATTCTAATTATTGGAAGCATTTTAAAGATTTAAACCAGTCTGACTTTGCTGACTTTGATGTTTTAATTCATCGCTCTATTGAAATTAAAAACGAAATCGTAACCCAAGATCCAACCGAAAATGGGATACGAAAAGCACTCAATTTTGGGCATACTTTAGGTCATGCTATTGAAAGTTATTTTCTGGAAAATGAGAATAAAACTCCCTTGCTGCATGGTGAAGCTGTTGCTGTAGGAATGATTTTGGAAAGTTATATTTCTTGGCAAAAAAAATTAATTTCAGAAACTGAATACGACGAGATTAAGAAAGTGATTGCAGCTATTTTTGAAAAAATCCCTTTTGAAGAAAATGATATACAACCTATTCTCGATTTACTCATTCATGATAAAAAAAATGAGTATGGAAAAATACAGTTTTCATTACTTGATGGGATTGGTGCTATTACAATCAATCAAGAAGTTGATAATAAATTAATTATAAAATCTTTCGAAGATTACAAATGGTAAAGATTTTTTCGCAAGAATAGTTGGATTACGCAAATTTTATTTTTTACATTTGCCCTAATGAAAAAAAGTGACAACACTAATAGTTACAGTATTTACAGTCAAGAAAGCACAAACATTTTCTTTGCTTCATCATCTCATTTTTTTATAGACAAAAATGAATTTACTGCTATGCATTCGCCAGTTACTTTTTTGTTCCAAGAGAAACTTTTAATTATTTATGCAAACATTAGGGTTTGAATTCGAGATTACTTTGTTTACACAATTAATTAATCTTCAATTTTATACTCTCAATGAACACTAGATATTTCGACTTAATAAATCAAACATTCTACTTTCCACAAGAAGAATTCACATTAAACAAAGATAACCTACAATTTCACAATATTGATTTGATGAAATTGGTGGAGCAATATGGCACGCCATTAAAATTTACTTATTTACCTCAAATTTCTAACAACATCAACAAAGCTAAAGGATGGTTCAGAAAAGCAATGGAAAAAAACAAGTATGAAGCCAAATATTACTATTGCTATTGTACCAAGAGTTCTCATTTTAGTTTTATTATGGATGAAGCATTCAAAAACAATATACATATCGAAACGTCTTCTGCTTTTGATATTAATATTGTAGAGAATTTAATGGCACAAGGAAAAATCAACAAAAACACTTATGTCATTTGTAATGGCTTCAAAAGAGAACAATATATTGAAAATATTGCTCGATTGATCAATGGTGGTCACAATAAAACCATTCCAATTATTGATAACTATGAAGAACTTGATTTATTACAAGAGTCAATCGATGGTAAATTCAAAATCGGAATCAGAATTGCTGCAGAAGAAGAACCTAAATTTGAATTCTATACTTCCAGACTTGGCATTGGTTATAAAAATATAGTACCCTTTTACAGAAAACAAATTGAAGAAAATAAAAAGGTAGAACTAAAAATGCTTCACTTTTTTATCAATACAGGTATTATGGATACTGCTTATTATTGGAACGAATTAGTAAAATGTATCAAAGTATATGTTGCCTTAAAAAAAGAATGTTCAACTCTGGATAGTTTGAATATTGGCGGTGGATTTCCAATCAAAAATTCATTGGCTTTTGAATTTGATTACCAATACATGATTGACGAAATTATCAATCAAGTAAAAATTGCTTGTGATGAAGCCGAAGTAGATGTTCCGCACATTTTTACCGAATTTGGTTCGTTTACCGTAGGTGAAAGTGGTGGTGCAATTTATCAAATATTGTATCAAAAACAGCAAAATGATAGAGAAAAGTGGAACATGATTGACAGTTCATTCATTACTACTTTACCCGATACTTGGGCCATTAATAAACGATTTGTAATGTTAGCTATTAATAGATGGAATGATACCTATGAAAGGGTCTTGCTTGGAGGATTAACTTGCGATAGCGATGATTATTACAACTCCGAACAAAATATGAATGCTATCTATTTGCCTAAATACAATAAAGAAAAACCGTTATATATTGGGTTTTTCAATACGGGTTCATACCAAGAAACTATTGGAGGTTTTGGAGGATTACACCACTGTTTAATTCCACAGCCAAAACACATTTTAATTGACCGAGATGAAAACGGAATATTAGCCACCGAAGTTTTCTCTGAACAGCAGAATGCTGATGATGTGTTGAAAATATTAGGATACGAAAAGAAATAGCAAGAAAATTTTAAATAAATCTATATACTATAAAAATACAATTTAATTATAAAAAATAGTTTGCGGTTTTAGAAAAAAAGATTTTCTTTGAAAAGCAAATTAAAGCACCCAAAAACAAAATGAGCAAAGGACCAATCAGTCAGTTTATAGAAAATAACTATCTGCATTTCAATGCTGCAGCACTTGTTGATGCTGCAAAAGGATATGAACAACATTTACTTGACAACGGTAAAATGATGATAACTTTGGCTGGTGCCATGAGTACTGCCGAGCTAGGAAAATCATTGGCAGAAATGATTCGACAAGATAAAGTACACATAATTTCGTGTACTGGAGCCAATTTAGAAGAAGACATCATGAATTTGGTGGCTCACAATTCGTATAAAAGAGTACCCAATTATCGCGATTTAAGTCCACAAGACGAATGGGATTTATTAGAAAACCATTTTAATAGAGTTACTGACACTTGTATTCCCGAAGAAGAAGCGTTCCGAAGATTGCAACAACATTTATATGATATATGGAATAATGCAAACTCTAAAGGTGAACGCTATTTTCCGCATGAATTTATGTACCAAATGATAAATTCTGGTGTGCTGAAACAATACTACGAAATTGATCCAAAAGATTCTTGGATGGTAGCTGCCGCAGAGAAAAACCTACCTATTGTGGTTCCAGGTTGGGAAGATAGTACCATGGGAAATATTTTTGCTTCCTATTGTATTAAAGGAGAGTTTAAACCAACCACCATGAAAAGTGGCATTGAATACATGATGTGGCTAGCCGATTGGTATCCAAAAAATTCAACAGGAAAAGGATTAGGCTTCTTCCAAATTGGCGGAGGAATTGCTGGAGATTTTCCAATTTGTGTGGTACCCATGTTATACCAAGATATGGAAATACACGATGTTCCATTTTGGAGTTATTTTTGCCAAATATCCGACTCCACTACAAGTTATGGTTCCTACTCTGGTGCGGTTCCAAACGAAAAAATCACTTGGGGAAAACTTGATATACATACACCTAAATTTATTATCGAATCGGATGCAACCATTGTTGCGCCATTAATATTTGCTTACTTACTAGATTTATAAAAGATTTTTTTATGAGAAGAATTATCGTAGACTATACTAAATTAACCGGAGACATACTAAATCTATTAGTAGACAAATTCCCTGAAGGTTATGATGATAGCGATATTATTCGTTTTAGAAATGCTCAAAACGAATTGATAGAAGCGGTTGAAGTGAGAACCGATGACACTATTTATTTGGTAAAAGTTAGTACTAAACTAGCCAGTCGTATGGAAAAATTTGATGAAGAAGAAGATATAGACTCGGTAGTTGAACCAATAGAACCTATTAAAGGGTTGGATGATGATGATGATGCACCATCTGAAGTTGAGGAAGATGAAGAAGAAGATTTATTAAAGGACAAAGGGGGTTCGGATGATGACGACGATTATGATGAAGATGATGAAGATGATGACTTTGAAGTTTCAGATAATTTTGATGAGGAAGACGACGAAGAGTAATTGGAAGTACAAAATACGAAGTTAGAAGTACGAAATGAAAATCCCAAAATTAGGTTTAGCTAACTTTGGGATTTTTTTAATCAAAACCTATGAACTTCCAAAGTCCAACTTCCAAATTCCAAATTCCAACTTCCATCTCCCTTCTTCCGTCTTCCCACTTCCAACTTCCCACCTCCTACCTATAAATATCTCTCTTCAAAAACCTTTTGATGGTGATTTTGATGTCCGATGATTACAAATCCCAAAGCTCTTACCGACATAGAATTATTGGATGCGGTACCAATTCTTAACAATTCCGTTTCCGTGAACGTGTTGAATAACGACAAAGTGGCTTGCCGAACCACCAACAATTCAGATAATAAATTTTGAATACTTCTATTGTTGGCATTGGCTTCGTCCACATAACTATTCTCTTCAAAACTAGCCAAAGCCGTTTTATCGTTTCGGGCAAAACGCAAAGCACGGTAAGCAAATATTCGCTCCGCATCAATAAGATGTTGCAAAATATCCTTGATGGTCCATTTACCTACGGCGTACCGGTAATGAAATTTATCCATTGGGATGTTTTGAACAAATTTCACCAAGCGATGGACTGAAATTTCTAGTTCTTCTAGCAAAGTGTATTCCTCCGAAACTTGGTTGATGTAGTTAGCATAAAAACTAGCATACTCGGTGGGTTGTAGTTGTGATGGTTTCATTGTTTTTCAAAAAAATTTGTTTTTTAAGATAGTGCCTGTTGGCTGAAGTGCTAATTTTCAATTAACCGAATTATCATTTTCTTTACTCTATAAGCACACAATAGACTTAAAAAATCCAAAGCAAAGGATTAAAGCTATTAATGCAAAAAAATTAACATAAAGAAGATATTCTGAATCTTTCCATTTTGGTATGAAAAAACAAACCGCAGGAATAATTAATAAGTTTAACGGAATGGTTAGAAATAATAAAAGTAACCCAAAACCGAATGGTCCGCCATCGCTTCTAATTATGCTTGTTGATAAAGGTAAAAAATAAATTACGTTTAGTAAGAGACTAAATGTGGCTGTTAAAATATTAACTTTTTTTAATTTTTTCAAACTCATAATCGTTAGATTTATGCGATTTTCTGAGCATTTCAGCTAACGTCAGACCGTGAAAAAACTTCCACAATCCACAAACAAATATAAAAAAATACTTGTAAGAAAAACATTTTTTTCTTATTTTAATAATGCAACATCCCGACACTTTGGTGCAGTTTGCTTTTGAAAAAAGCTAGGAGCATTTCATTCAAACATTTTATGTCCTTGCCTTCGGCGGACAAATGGTAATTGCCCACTTCACCAACAAGTCTTATGACGGGCTATTGAACTCGAAAAAAAACCGAAATAGAACCCTTGTTAATAACTTATCGTTGCTTTATACATAGGAACGGCTGTTATGTCCTGTAGCGTTATTCAAATTTATCACCATGCAGAAACATATATCTATTTTGAAATTCCTGTCTCAATTTTAAAATGTCAGTTTCTATTAGCCTGTTAAAAATGCTGTCAACAACATTTTCATAATCTTTTGACGAATCAAATTTTGCGTTTAATTTATATTTCTCATTATAATTATCTCGAAGTTCTAATAGTGCTTTCCTATCACCATTCCTTAAACGCTCAAATGATTTCTCCAATTCTCTGTTAATTCTATTTAAACTATCAAATCTTTTTCTGTAAAATTCATTATCGCGAGTTGTTTCAGAAAGGTAGATTTCTTTTGATTTAACAGACATTTTTAAGTCATCTCTGTAGTTTATTAGCTTGTTGTATAAAAGAGTTTGTTCTTCTGTTTTTTTATTACACGCAGAACAAATAATCAAGAGTAACAATATAAGTTGTAGTTTCATTTATACAGGGTTTTTCAGCTATTGCGCATAACGTCAGACCATGAAAAACTTCCACAATCCACAAACAAATATAAAAAAATACTTGTAAGAAAAACATGTTTTTCTTATTTAAACCACACCACATCCCGACACTTTGGGGCAGTTTTCAAGAGAGGTTGTGCAACGGCTATCGCTGTTATACGAAGTGCTATTCTTTTAAAAGTTTTTCAGCTTCTTGTTTTAGCAATGGCAAATGATTGATAACAATTCCCCAAACTACATCGTCTGATATGTCATCATAACCATGTATGATTTTATTCCTTGCATCAACAATTTTTCGTGAATTGGAAATATTGATATTAGGATTTTCATTAAGAATTCGCCCCATTGCTTCTCCAATTATTTCAATGTTTCTTTCAACAGCTCTTTTGGTTCTAATGTCATTTGTATAAATATCAAATTTTTTTGAAGCAGGGAAGTAGCTGTCAATTTCTTCAATTGATTTAATAATGTCAAAAAGCCAGGTCTTAATATAATTATCCATAGATCAATTTTTTTTGTTTGTCTATAGATTGCTTAAAATATGGGTTTTTAATAGCTTTTTCTTCAAGAAGATCGATTGGTCTATTTAAAATATCTTCAAGTGAAAATTTGAAATCGAAATAATTATCAGCGTATTTTAAAAGTTCTACATTGTCAAAATCGACAATCAAATCAATATCACTTTTTTCTGAAAACTTATTTGTAAGAACTGAACCAAATGCGTAGAGATATTTAACCTTGTGAGATTCACAAAGCGAGGAAATTTTATTTATATTTTGTTCAATCAAATTCATATTTCAAAGATATGAAAAATTTGAGCAATATTATAAAAAGCATCTTGCACAACGTCAGACCATGAAAAACTTCCACAATCCACAAACAAAAATAAAAAAATACTTGTAAGAAAAACATGTTTTTCTTATTTTAACTTGCTTCGTAAAGTCTCCTGACTTTACGGAATATTTTAAACTTCCTATTTTATTTATTTTCATTGTAACTCTAACTCCTTATTCTTTATTTTACCTCAAAGTCGGGAGACTTTGAGGAGCAGGGTTATGTGGCGTTTCTCTTGTCATTCGTCAGGTGTTTCTGTCAATAGTTTTTCGGTTTCTTCAATTTTTTCCGTTGTCCGTTCAATTTTTCTTTTAAGCAAATATGGCATACCAATAATTGTAAACAAGCTGAATAAAGATAAAGGAATTGTCAAAAGCAAAGACCATTTAACGCAATTGTATTTCCAAAAAATCACATATAATATTACGGAAATAGTTGTCCTAATTGCCCATAAGACTAATTTCTTTTTTCTGTATGCAGGGTCTAAAATTGTGCTTGTTGTCGCTTGGGCAAGTTCTCTCTTAAAACTTTCACTAAGTGTTTCGTTGTTTTCCATTTTTTTCAATTAATTGGTTGCCAAATTTCTGTCCCTGGTTTCTTACCTGTAATCTTCTCTAATAATGAGAACAAATAATCGTTTTGGTTTTCTCCGCTTTCGTCAGCCATTTTTTTGAAAGCCATAGTTGAAACTGGAAATAATGAAGTTAAATCAATTTTCCATTGTCCTTCTTCTTTGTAAAAGTGAAAATAGAATGGAGCTTTTTGTCCGTTTGCTAAAAACTGTCCTTTTGCAAATTCACTTTCAATGATAACTTCTCCAATAGAGTTATTTGCAACACTATTTTTACCAACCATCCCACTATTAATAGCATAAACCAAGAGTGATTTGCCGTCAAAACTCAAAATGTCATTTTTACTTGTTCTGTGTCTAATTGAAAACACCATTAGCTTGTCTAAAATTGATAATGTCTCAACTTTTGCAGAGTCAGCGGTCTTAACAAGTTCAAGAATATCGCTATAATATTTAATAGTCCTGCTGTCAACATACTTAACAGCTTCTTCTCCTTTGTCATTAAGGATTGCAGATTTGTAGTTGTCAAACGATTTTTTTACAAGCTTCTCTTCGCTTTTCTGTCCATAAGTTAGTTGTCCTTTGAGTAGAAGGAACAAAACTCCTAAAATTTTGATTTTTGTTGTCATTGTTGTGAGTTTTTAAAAATGCCACATAACTAGTAAACATACGCAAGTTTATTCAAATTATTTCATATAAACAACTCATTAGTAAAGTTTTTTCTTATATGTTTTAAGAACCCCACAATCAATTTAGGATTAGCGAGAGATAGTTCAGAGAACTCTGAACTCAATGCAGAGAACCCTGCACTCAATACATAGCAAGCAACACTTAATAAAGAGATCTCAACACTCAATGAAAAAAACCCGATTACTATGAAATAAATAAAAAAGTCAAAATAATCGGGTTGTAATTGTGATAGTTTTATAATTTAAGCCGAATTTCTACTCGCATTGGTATTCCCAAATAACGATCGGGTTACTAATTTTTCATACACAGCAATTAATTTTTCATTGCCTTTTTTTCCCTCTTGCAATGCTTTGATTTGTGAGGAAGCATATTGTTGAATGGTCAATAAAGGCATTACTATTTGTTCTCGCATGGCTATAGAAGCTTTTCCATCGGGATAGTTTTCCATAAGTTCGTTGTGATCCGCAATTTTTAATAATAACCGTTTGGTTACCAAAAATTCATCGTAAATGATTTGCCAAAAATCACCAAAAATTACATCCTCTTTCATGTAAGCTGTCAACGGAAAAAAACATTTGGCCAATGACATCATACTGTTTTCCAATAGTGTTCGAAAGAATAATGAATTATCATAAAGGTTTTGAACTTCTTCCCATCGGTTATTCTCTTCAAAATAGTGGAGTGCTGTGCCCACACCAAAAAAACCGGGAACATTTTGTTTCAATTGACTCCACGAACTCACAAAAGGAATGGCACGCAAATCGGAAAAATTCAATTTACCATCTGTGTTACGTTTGGATGGTCGACTGCCTATATTCGTTTTGGAATAATATTTCAGTGTGCTCATTTGTTCTAAGTAGGGCAAAAACTGAGGATGATTTTTGAAATTGGTGTATTTTTCATAACCAAGATGAGCCAATGTATCGATAATTTCTTTTTCGGTTTCCGAAAGATTATTTTCGACTTTGTTAAAAATTTCATTGGCAACTCCAGCACTCAAAAGGTTTTCTAAATTATAGCGACACGAATCTTGTGTGCCAAAATTAGAACTAATGGTTTGTCCTTGTACCGTTACTTGTATTTCTTGGTTTTCAATTGTAGAACCTAATGAGGCATAAAATTTGTGTGTTTTGCCTCCACCGCGAGCTGGTGGTCCACCGCGGCCATCAAAGAAAATTACTTTAATATCATGTTCTCTGGAGATTTGAGTTATCATTTCTTTGGCTTTATAAATACTCCAGTTTGCCATCAAATAACCGCCATCTTTTGTCCCGTCAGAAAATCCAAGCATGACCGTTTGCTTATTTTTCCGTTGTTTCAAATGATTTCTATAGCCAGGGTTTTTATACAATTGTTCCATGATTTCATAAGCATTCTGCAAATCATCCACTGATTCAAACAATGGCACAATATCAACCGTTGGGTTTTCCCAATCCAATAATCGAAACAAAGCGAAAGTTTCCATTACATTCAATGCGCTTTCGTTGTTGCTGATGATATAACGGTTACATCCTTTTTCGCCATTACTTTCTTGAATTTCTCGCATCAATTGAATGGTTTCAAGTGTTGAACGCGTGATTTCATTTTCGAAAAAATGGTTTTTCAAATCAAAATGAAGTTGGGACAAAATGGTGATTTTTTCTTCTTCAGACAATCTTTCATAATTCTCAGGAAAATACAAGGATTTTTCTCTTTTTAAAAATGAAATAATATCGGCAAAAACCTGACTGTGTATTTTACTGTTTTGACGAATATCTAACGATGCAAAATGAAATCGAAACTGATTTATTTTTTGTAGCAATAAATTAATTTCATCAAGATATAAGGATTGATGCTCCTTGATGATGATTTCTTTTACTTTATGGAGTTCAGATTTTAGCTCGTCCAAAGTAATAAACAATTCCCCTTGAGAGTAAAAAACAGAACGGTAGAGTTTGTATTCTAAATTGGAAATAATTGTATCTACTTCATTGAAAGTTAACTTTCTTTTGAGTGTTCTAATATCAAAATAGTAACATTTTAGTACGGACGTGCGCAATCTTTTGGCAACTTTTTCGGTGATTTCTGGAGTTACAAAAGGATTTCCATCTCTATCGCCACCGGGCCAAAAACCAAGATTAATAATTGGATTTTCAATCACATTACCCTCAAAAATATTCTTTTGCAAATACTGCATCATCTCACCTACGGTTTGGTAAAATACATTTTCGAGATACCAAATTAAGCTCACGGCTTCATCAAAGGGATTTGGTTTTTCTTTCTTGATGAAAGGTGTTTTGCCTAGCTGTGCTAAAAGTTGCTTTATTCTGATTAAATCGTTTTCTCGAATGGCAGCTGTCAAATCGGTGATAATTCCCAAAACAGCACCAGGATAAAACTGCGTTGGATGAGCAGTTAATACAGTTCGAACATTGAAATTTTCAAGAAATAAAATCAACTCGTCTCGTTTGTCTTTGGCTTCCGATTTTTCTTTTATATCGCGCAAAGAACCTCTTCCTTCCATATTATTAACAATGGGAAAAGCGGCATCTTCAATGGCATCAAAAAGTACTATTTGCCGTTCAACATATTGTATAAATCGAAACATTAAATCGATTTTTTTTTCTTCAGAAGGGTTGTCTAAATACTTAGCCGAATAGAAATCTAAAATTTGTTTAGGTGACCAATTATTTTTAAAACCATTGTCGCAAACTTCTGAAAACAAAGGCAATAAAACACCTGTATTATCAATGGCATCAAACGGTAACGTGATAAACACACTGTTATAAATATGATACTTTGATAATACGTTTTGGTTGAAACGTTCAATTTTTGGTAAAGTGTACATAGTGCAATATTTTGGTTTAAAGTACTAAAAAAACCTCATTTACCAAGGCAAATGAGGTTTAAAATATGTTTTAAAAAGTCATTAGTCTAACTCTTGGAAAATAGTGTGCATTAATCGCTTTTTGTCATTGATGCTTTCTTCTAGAGAAATCATGGTTTCAGTTCTGTAAACACCTTCAATATCATCAATCATAAAAATTACATCCTTAGCGTGTTTGGTATCTTTGGCTCTAATTTTGCAAAAAATATTAAATTTTCCTGTAGTTACGTGAGCTACTGTTACATAGGGAATTTCATTAATTCTTTGTAAAACGAATGTCGTTTGAGAAGTATTATTGAGAAAAACACCCACATAAGCTATAAATGAATAACCCAGTTTTTCATAATCCAACGATAACGAAGAACCCATAATAATTCCTTGATCTTCCATTTTCTTTACTCTAACATGAACTGTACCAGCAGAAATTAAAAGTTTTTTGGCAATATCAGTAAATGGAATTCTGGTGTTGTCAATCAACATATCAAGAATTTGGAGGTCAACTTCGTCTAATTTAAACTTACTCATAAAAGTATATATTCATTAATAATAAAAATCAATAGGCAAAAATACATTTTATTTAACAAAAAAAATGATTTACTAATTATTTATTAGTCCATTAACAACTTTCTTGCTTTTTCCTAAACAAAAGTCAGCTTTTTGGTCAATTTTCGGAAAATCATTTTCTTCAGAAGAAAACGGTTCTCCATTAGCATCAACAACTACATGACCAAAAAAATTATCTAGATTTCCAATTTGTGCAATTCTTGCCTCAAACTGTACTTTGCCCTTGTAAAGAACTTCTTTGTATTGCGCTGCAAAATTGATAATTTTATCCTTACCATCATAATTTATTTTAACATTTTTATAAACAAAGTCATAAAAAACGACTTTATTTTGTGGAATTTTCAAATAATCATCAATTTTACTGATAACTATATCGTTTTCGTGTAAAAACTCAATTCCTGAAAATAATGCAATAAAAATGTATTTTCGGGTTTCTTCTCGTTCATAATCATGGGGGAAATGTCCAGCTTCAAAAAGTATTGTTGGTACATGTAAGTATTGAAAAGTATCTCCAACACAATTAATATTAAAAGAATCGTCAAATCGACCAACTTGATTTGGAATATACTGTTGCAAAACGTCATTCATCGCCACAATAACATGGATAGCTTTTAAACGAACAGCATTAATATCTCGACTTTCATTAAAAGCTGGCGCTAAAAAGGAAACTGTTGCTGGTTTTCCTGTATCATCAACACCAAAAATGGTTCGTTGGTCGTGGAGGTTATAACAATAATGAGGTTGAAACTCTTCAAATGTTTTTCGCAATAGTATACTTTCGGGTTGGGATAGGTTTTGTGCATCGCGATTTAAATCGATGCCATTTGCGTTTTCACGAGTGTATAATTCGGCACCATCAGGATTAAGCATTGGCAAAATGCAAAATGTGAAATTTTTAAGTATCGTATCACTTTCTTCTGTTTTAGAATGAAGAAAATTAATAAAATCAAACAAACCCTTGGTAGTGGTACTTTCATTACCGTGCATCTGCGACCACATTAGAATTTTAGTTTTCCCAGTTCCAAATTCTAATTTATAAATTGGTTTTCCCAGAACAGATTTTCCAATAGTTTCTGCCTTGTGTTTTTGCAATATTGGCTCAATATGGTGCAATGTTATATATCTTCCAAAAAGAGAGTTCTCTTTATTTTGTTCATGTAGTTGTAAATAATTCATGGTAATTGGTATCAAACTTGAAATTGTCTCTCTGGATATTTGCCTTGTGCTCCTTTAAAATGAGGCAAAATCATTTTCATATCTTCGCTATAATTTCCAGTCACTGTAATAGGTTGTCCTAGTCGAACTTCCTTCTTTGCATAATCAAAAGCAACGGGAATGATTGGAACATTAGCTTTCAAAGCAATATAGTAAAAACCTGTTTTTAGTTGGGTTACTTTTTGGCGTGTGCCTTCTGGAGCGACTGCCAGTCTAAAAACTTCTCTGGAATTAAAAACATCAACCGTTGCATCTACATTATTTTTTCCACCACTTCTGTCCAAAGCTGCACCACCAACACTCCTAAAATACCAACCAAAAGGAAACCTAAACAATTCTTTTTTGCCAACAAAATTCATTTCCAATCCTATAATGCCTCGGGAAAACAACCCTATAAAGAAATCAAAATTGCAAGTATGTGGCATTACCATCAAAACACTTTTTTTGACTTTGTCGTCCATAGTGCCAATAATTTTCCAACCCATTAATTTTAGAAAAATAAATTGATAAAGCCCCTTTTTCATTTGGAATATTTTTCGTAAATTTAGTATTTATCTGTTACTTTTGAGTAAAATTATTTCCGATGATTCAAAAATTGTTTAGCTATTTCATTCCAATAAATGTTTACAAGAAAAATTCTGCGGTAAGCCAATCGTTAGAAGTTACTTGGAACAATGGCGAATTGGTTTTGGATAGTAAAAATACCAATTATTCATTTGGCAGTTTGCAACGAATTTTGCGAAAAGGATTAAAATATATAGGTTATGAACGCATAAGAAATTTTAAAAATATTCTAGTACTTGGTGTTGCGGCTGGAAGTGTCATTAAAACATTGGTGGATGAAATTAAGTTTGAAGGCAAAATTACCGGCGTTGAAATTGATAAGGAAATTATAACCATTGCTAATGATTTTTTTAAATTGGATACCATACCCAACTTGGAAATTATTATTGACGATGCTTTTGAATTTGTTTTGAAAACCAAAGATAAATACGACTTAATAATCATTGACATTTTTCAAGACACAACGATGCCTAACTTTTTGTTTGAAGATTTTTTTATCAACCGAATTAACTATTTGCTCAAAACAAATGGTTTTATACTCTTTAATACGATGGTGATTTCCAATAAAGATGAAGAGCGTAATATAGAATACAAAACAAAGTTTAACAAGAATTATTCTTTGCGAATGTATCCAAAAGTAGAAACACACAACGAATTATTTACTATTAAAAAATTAAGCTAATGGGATTTTTTAGAAAATTATTGATAGGGAAAGTTACAGAAAAAAGTAAGCCAAAATTCAATCCAATTGAAAGACGGATATTAAACATACGTGCCATTTGGAACAATGACCATCAATTTGATAATGGTATTGAAAAAATTGTACGCTTGTTTCTTTCTTTCTCCCAATTATTATTCCCTGGTCTTTATATAAAATATTTATCTAATAAAATAGGACATGAATACCAAGACTTAGCGTTGGATATTTATGTTCTGGCAAAGTTCATATTTCCAATTTTAATTTTAATAAATCATTGGCAATACAATCATTTTATCCTTTTTATTATGGTTTATTTATTACTGGAAACAGTACTTTATATTCCAACCTTAATTTTTGCCTCTGATTTGTTTAATCGTCCACGTTCCTATAAGCGTTCGATGCTGTTGCTGTTCTTTAACTATATGGAAATTGTCATTTCGTTTGCCGTTTTATACACTCATGGTGATAACATGAACAAACCTTTTTTACATTGGTTTGATGCCATTTATTTTAGCATCGTGAGCTCCAATTCTATCGGTTTTGGTGACTATTACCCCGTAACAACTTTTGGAAAAGTGTTAGTGAGCATACAAGCCATGTTCTTCCTGTCGTTTGTGGTGTTGTTCTTGAATTTCTTTTCTACGAAAGTAAAAAGCAAAGGGTATTTTGATAATGAAGAAATGGATTGATATTAAAGCATCTTCCGAGCTTTTTCTAAGTCTTCTGGTGTGTCAATTCCAATACCAACGTGAGTGGTTTCGACCATTTTGATGCGTTTTCCATATTCCAAGTAACGCAATTGTTCTAGTTTCTCTGATGCTTCCAAGGATTTCATGGGTAAATTATAAAAAGCCATCAACGCTTCTTTGCGAAAAGCATAAATACCGATGTGTTTCATATACCGAACGCCAACATTTTGCTCTCTTGGATAAGGAATAACGGAACGTGAAAAGTATAAAGCAAATCCATTTTGGTCAACTACAACTTTCACATTATTAGGATTATTGATGTCTTCATCATTAGTAATTTCAACCATAAGCGAAGCTAAATCTACTTTTTTATCAAAATCATTTCTGAAAACTTCGAGTACTTTTGCTAGTGGTTCTTTGTTGATAAACGGTTCATCGCCTTGCACATTCACTACGATATCCACCTCCAAATTTTCAACGGCTTCGGCTATTCTATCGCTACCGCTCTCATGTTGTTTGGTACTCATAATTGCTTTGCCACCATTGTTGATGATTTCGTCATAAATCAATATCGAATCGGTTACTACAAAAACATCCTGAAACAAACTTGTATTTACCGCCGCTTCATAGGTTCGAAGGATGACTGTTTTTCCTCCTAAATCCTGCATCAGTTTGGCAGGAAATCGAGTAGAGGCATAACGAGCAGGAATAACGGCGATGATTTTCATTTTTTAAGTTACTGAGCTTCTGAGTGGCTAAGATACAAAGTTGGATTTGAATTAAAAATATAATTTACTCCACAAAACTCTCTTCCTTAAACCCAATCAAATACAACTTATCTTTAGCACGCGTAACGGCTGTGTACAACCATCGCACATAATCCACCGTAATGCCATCGGGTAAATAAGGTTGCTCGATAAAAACGGTATTCCATTGTCCGCCTTGACTTTTATGACACGTAATGGCATAGGAAAATTTTACTTGCAGGGCATTGAAGTATTCGTTGCTTTTTACTTTTTGGAATTTTTTGTAT
>NZ_JBKCVI010000074.1:0-7700 GCF_046317795.1 Flavobacterium sp.
ATTACAACTGTCTTTTTATTGGACCTGTCAAATCTTCGATATCTTGAGTAGCTTTTTGAACTGGATTGGTCAAATTCGAGTCCAAACCTTCTTTCACCTTGTCTACTTCAGAGGTAAAAGAAGACGTTAAATCTTTGAGTGATGTGTCAATTCCATTGGCATCTGCTCCTTTTTGAATTTCAGATTTTATTTCGTTGGTTGCATTTTTCAATTGAGCCATTACTTTTCCCAAAGTTCTTGCAATTTCAGGAATCTTATCTGAACCGAAAAGCATCAACGCTATGAAAATGATAAATAGTAATTCGCCACCGCCAATTCCAAACATAGTAATAAGTTGCTAAATTTAAAGTTGTAAAGTTACAAAGTTCTTCTAATCAAATTTTGATTTTTCTATTGTTTTTGGCCAAGAATTATTGGAAGTATCAATGTCGGCTGTTTCTAACTTTGGATCGATTTGAATTTTAGCAATGGCTTTTTTAGTAGCAAAAGTTCTGCTTACTTCTTGATCATTCTTTCTCCAAATTTGAGCGGGAAAATAATGATTCTCTGTGGTGCCATCTTCAAAAGTTAGTTCTACAATTATCGGCATTACCAATCCACCCGGTTTATCAAAAGTGACTTGATAAAAGTACTTAGGTTCGTTTAATTTTGCCTTTTCTTCTGGCGTAAAATTTTGATTAACATACTCATCTAAAGCTTTGTAATCAACTATTTTAAATGGCTTATTCATCTCTGTTTTATAATCTTCACTTCCCTCGGCAACCATATATACCATAGCACCTAGTTTTGTATCACGACGACGTCTTGTCTTCATAAATTCGGTTACTTCTTTGGTAGGATCGCTACTTACAAAGTATTTCTTCACTTCCTTTATCCCAATATCATTATAATCTGTACTGTAAAACCAACCTCTCCAAAACCAATCTAAATCGACTGCTGATGCATCTTCCATTGTTCTGAAAAAATCTTCGGGTGTTGGATGCTTGAATTTCCAACGATTGGCATAGGTTTTAAATGCATAGTCAAATAACTCATGTCCCATGATGGTTTCACGCAGAATATTTAAGGCAGTTGCTGGTTTACCGTAAGCATTGTTTCCAAATTGACGAATACTTTCTGAGTTGGTCATAATAGGTTCTAATCCTTTTTGATCGCCACTCATGTAGGGAACAATATTTTTTGCTGGTCCACGACGTAATGGAAAATTGGGATCAAAAGATTTTTCAGCTAAATATTCTAAAAAACTATTCAATCCTTCATCCATCCAAGTCCACTGGCGCTCATCTGAATTGACAATCATAGGAAAATAATTATGCCCTATTTCATGACAAATCACTCCTAACATTCCATATTTAGTTTGGTCAGTATATTTACCGTTTTCATCTGGACGACCATAGTTCCAACAAATCATTGGGTATTCCATGCCTTGGTCTCTAGCATTAATAGAAATGGCCTTGGGATAAGGATAGTCGAATGTATAACTGGAATAACTCTTTAAAGTATGCGCTACAATCCTAGTTGAATATTCTTCCCAAAGCGGATTTCCTTCTTTTGGATAGAGCGAAATTGCCATTGCTGTAGTATTCCCAGTTTGAACCGCCATAGCATCATAAATAAATTTTCTTGAAGTAGAAATACCAAAATCACGAACATTTTCTGCTTTGAATTTCCATGTCTTTTTAGCTGTTGAAAATCCTTTTTCTCTTGCTTCGGCTTCCGCCTGAGTGGCTACAATTACAGGTTTATCAAATGATTTCTCGGCTAATTGATAACGTTGCAGCTGTTCGGTAGTAAAAACTTCGTTTCTATTTAATAATGTTCCTGTTGCTTCTAAAATATGATCGGCTGGAACGGTAATATTTACTTCAAAATTTCCAAAAGGCAAAGCGAATTCTCCTGCACCCCAAAACTGCATATTTTGCCATCCTTCAACATCATTATAAACTGCCATTCGTGGATAAAACTGTGCCAAAACATAAAGATTATTACCGTCTTTGTCAAAATGTTCATAGCCCGAACGTCCACCATCAATCGTATAATTGTTTATGTTATACCACCATTTTATGGAGAAAGATATCTTTTCGCCGTGTTTTAGTAATTTAGGTAATTCTAATCTCATCATGGTTTGATTGACAGTATACTGCATCATTTTTCCCTGGGAATCTTTTACATAGTCAATTTTAAATCCTCCATCAAAATCTTCTTCCAAATATTTTCTGGAAAAAGCTTGAGTAGAAAAGGCAGGATCTGTTTTATTACTTTCTACTAAAGGAGAATTTGAATTTCTCGCTTTTTCGTTTTGATCCAATTGAATCCATAAATAATCCAATGATTCTTTGGCATTGTTAGTATACGTTATGGTTTCTGTACCATATAACTTTTGGTTTTTATCATCCAGTTCTATATCCATTTTATAATCCGCTTGTTGCTGATAATATTCAGGACCTGGCGCACCAGATGCAGTTCGATACATGTTGGGCGTTGCCAATAAATCATACATCTGTTTGAATTTATCTGGATTTCTATATTCTGAACTTTGCTTTTTTGATGTTTCTTGTGATTGAGATACACTAGTTGCAATCACAAATAAAAAAGATAAAATAGTAGTTGTATGTTTCATAGACTTTATATATTAACGGTAAAAGTAAAATTATTTTAATTGTTGAAATATAATGAAAATTATTTTAACATTCCTTTAGTTGTTTCACTCGATAACAGCAAACTTTTTTTAGTTCCATTGTTGTTAAATTGTATAATATTTTGTTGTTCTGGATGAATTTCTATGAGAATAGAGTTTTCAATTGCTAGGGAATTAATTTTGGATACATCCTTGATGTTTAAATAACAAATAATAACATTGTCTTCTACCTCATTACTCAAATAATTCATGGCTTGTGATCTTCCGTTTACCGTCAATTTGAAATTTTCTGAGAGGTATTTTTTCATTAAAACAATATCCTCTGGAGTTTCTTTCTCAGTGCCAAGAAAAGTGTTTTTATGGTATTGATTTTTTAAAGCATCATTCAAATCATCAGCAAAAATACGAGTTGTGATTTGAATCATTTTCTTCTCAGCCACATAATTTATTTGATAAATGGCAGTATAAAATCTATGCAAACCCATGGCTGTACTACCGAAGAAAATAAAAAGTAAAAATGTAATTTTAATGGTTTTGATCATTACTACTGATTAAGTCAATTTATTTCTTTTGTGCTTTTATTTTTTCAAATTCGCTATTTTTAGAAATCAAAAAGTCCATAATTTCAAAATCTGATTTGGCTTTAAAAGAATTCAAATCTATTGGGTCTTTTTCACAATACAATAAAAACAATCGTATTTCTTCGTCTTTGAGATGTAATGTTTTTTTATAAAATCCATAATTTATTTTTTGCATCACTATTTCAGTAAAAGGCATCTCATTTTCGCCATCACTATTTGATTTTTTCTTTATTAACTTCAAAACATCTTTATACAATCTGACAAAATTTACCCCATTTACAATTGATCCATTATAAATATTGGGGTTTATAGGTGAGGATTGATTATCATCAAAATATTGCTTATCCACAATTTTTTGAGAGTTAGCTATTTTTGGTTTTAACTTTTTATTACTTACAACAACTTCCTGTAGTTTGTTGACAAATGCATCCAATTCTATCGTTAAAACTTTTTGACTCATTTGATTTTTTGAAAGCACTATTTTTTTTGATTTAAATGATAAACTAGAAAAAAACAAAGTATCATTAGGTTGCGCTTTTAATTCGAAAACACCATCGGTGTCGACAGCAGTTCCTGTGTTAGCATTAATATTAAAGACTACCACATTGTCAACTTTTATGGAATCGTTTACTACTTGACCATGCAAAATTTTGCGCGAATCTATTTGGGCAAATGAAAGCTGAAAAGCTAAAGAGGCAAAAAATAGGATAGTTGTTTTTTTCATTTATCGTTGAAATAAAACCAAATTTAATCGTAACTCTAAAATTAGTCTTTTTTTGTTAGTAATTCCAAGTATTTTGTCGCTAATTCCGCAAAAATAAATTTTGCCATTGATTTATTCTTTGAATTGATTTCATTAACTAGTCTTGGTTCTTGAATAGCATAATACCAAAATCCTTTTACATATTCTTGAGGTATTTTTAAATTGTTGGTAAAATATTCTGGGTCGAATTGGTATTCTATTTTTTTTAACAGCATTTCTTTTTTCTCCACTTCAAGTTCTTTTTTCAGCAAGTCTGTTCTGCCAGATATTGCATTTAAAAGTCCATCTAAAGGGGATGAAGAAGCAGCATAGAGTCTTCTTTCGGCAACCGTATATTTTTTGGCAGGTTTATCAAGAATGCCAAGCGAAACAGCATTGATATTTTTATACTCTTTAATTTCCACTTCATCCAGCGGAATCACTTTTGGTTCAAGTGATGAAACAAAAAGGGATTTAGCCAAATCCGATTCTTGAATGATAACTTTCTTGGTTTCTATTTGTATGCTAGAAAATTGGATGGTATCACCAACTTTAACAAACATGGAATAGTCACCGTTAACTGACACAGTTGTCGTTTCAGAGCGAAGATTGGTGACATTAACATCACTTAAATTTTTTATTGAGCAAACTAATTTCCCTTTCAAAAAAACTAATTCCGTTGATTGAGCAAAACCAAAAATTGGAAAATAATAAAATAAGAAAAGAATTTTAAATTTCATTGAATTTAATTTGTTTCATTTTCAATCAACTCTAAATATTTTATAGCCAAATCAGTAAAAATTAATCGAGCCATATTTTTATTTTTAGTATTAATTTCATTTACCAATTTTGGCTCTTGAATAGCATAATACCAAAATCCTTTTACATATTCTTGAGGTATTTTTAAATTGATGGTAAAATATTCTGGGTCGAATTGGTATTCTATTTTTTTTAACAGCATTTCTTTTTTCTCCACTTCAAGTTCTTTTTTCAGCATTGCAGTTCGTCCACTTATTGAATTTATTAATCCATCTGTTGGCATTCCTCCTAATGGAATTAATAATGGATAATACCAATGGAACTCTCCAGCGGTTCGCAATTTTCGTTCAGCTGGAGTATATTTTTTAGCAGGTTTATCTAAAATCCCAAGCGAAACAGCATTGATATTTTTATATTCTTTAACTTCTACTTCATCCAGCGCAATCACTTTTGGATTTAGTGATGAAACAAAAAGGGATTTAGCCAAATCCGATTCTTGAATGATAACTTTCTTGGTTTCTATTTGTATGCTAGAAAATTGGATGGTATCGCCAACTTTAACAAACATGGAATAGTCACCGTTAACTGACACAGTTGTCGTTTCAGACCGTAGATTGGTGACATTAACATCACTTAAATTTTTTATTGAGCAAACTATTTTCCCTTTCAAAAAAACTAATTCCGTTGATTGAGCAAACCCAAAAATTGGAAAACAAAAAAACAAGAATAGGATTTGAAATTTCATTGCTACAAAATTAAATATCTTCTAACCTCAAAAATGTATAAAATTTTAATGACAGCGTTGTAAAATTATGTTAAATAAATTTTGTAAAAACAGTACATTTGGTCAAAGAATAATGTCAAAATGAAAAAACTAATTATTGCCAGCACCTCAACCCTTCACGGTGGAAATTATTTAGACTATTTATTGCCTACTTTGGAAAATCATTTTAAAGATTGTAGTGAAATACTATTTATTCCTTATGCTCGTCCGGGAGGAATATCGCATGATGATTATACGGCAATTGTTCGTTTGGCTTTCGCCAAAATTAATAAAACGGTAAAAGGGTTGCACGATTTTGAAAACCCAATTCATGCTATTGAAAATGCGCAAGGAATTTTTACTGGTGGTGGCAACACATTTTTATTGGTAACTCAATTGTATGAAAATAATATTATGGAAGTTTTGGCTAAAGTTGTTGAAAATGGAACACCCTATTTGGGCTCCAGTGCCGGAAGCAACATTGCAGGATTAACCATGCAAACCACCAATGACATGCCTATCATTTATCCTCCGAGTTTTAAAACGTTGGGCTTACTACCTTTTAATTTAAACCCACATTATCTCGATGCTGACTTGCAAAGCAAACACATGGGAGAAACCCGCGAAACTAGATTAAAAGAATTTCATGCTTTTAACAGCATTCCAGTTGTAGGATTGCGCGAAGGAAGTTGGCTGGAAGTAACTGGTGAAAAAATAATCCTAAAAGGAAATTTAAGCGCCAGAGTTTTCAAACAAAATGAAATTCCAATCGAAGTAGAACCCGAAACGGATTTGGCTTTTTTATGAAAATAAAAAAACCTCAAACTTTCATTTGAGGTTTAGAGCGGAAGACGAGGCTCGAACTCGCGACAACCAGCTTGGAAGGCTGGAGCTCTACCAACTGAGCTACTTCCGCATTTTGTGAGTGCAAATATAAAGAATAACTTTCCTTTGATGCAAATTTTTTTTGGGAAAAAATTAATTGAAAACTTTCGGAATTATAAAGCAAACAAAACCATTAAGTTGATTAGAACCTAAGAAACTAATTTAGCTAAGATTTCTTTTTTGGCAGTTGGATGATAGATGAATAAACAAGATTTGTCTTTAATCACATCAATTATTTTACTATTCATTTCTACTGGAACAGCAGGACAACCTTGACTTCTTCCTAATCGTTTGTATTGTTTGATAAATGATTCAGAAACATATTCTGCACCATGAACTACAACTGCTCTTTCTCTAGCTTTATCATTCAAACCTTTTTCAAGACCGTCAAGCTTTAAAGATTTACCGTGTTTACCATTATAAATTTCAGCTGTAGCATAAAAACCAATACTACTTTGGTAAGACTCTGCTCTGTTTGAAAATTCTTTAGCAAATTCTTCGCCTGTATTTCTTCCATGAGCCACTAATGTTTGAAACAAAACGGTGTTTTTTTCTAAATCAATCACCCACATTCTTTTAGTATTTGAAGACAAACTAAAATCGACAAGTGTTAAAATATTTTTTTTAATTAGCCCTTTTTCTTTAAGAATATAAAATCCATCCAAAGCAAGGGTAAAGCTTTCAAAACTTGGCAATGCAAAAGAATTGGCATCTAATTGATTGTAAATAGATACATTTTTTGAAACTGATTTAGCTTCTACAACAATATTATTTTTTTTGGAGTTTTCGTTGCTTGGTAAATTCGTAAACGACATCAGCAAAAGAACAAAAAACAAAGGGAATAACTTATAATTCATTGAATGTAAATAGGTTTATAATTAGACTTGGATAGAGCAAATATATATTATCAATGATTTAAAAAAAAATATTATTGCTTTTTTTAAGTAAATTTTAATTATTCTTACTCCATTATTAAATTTCTTATTTTATGTGTGGACTTGTAGATATCAATTATTTAACTATTTTTGTAGTCCCTAACCCACTACTATATGCCCAAGTATTCGTACTTTTATTTCTTTGTTACATTACTATTTACAAGTTTTGTTTATAGTCAAAAAAAAACTCTTCAGGCGATACGGATAGATAGTAAGATAATCATTGACGGAAAGTTTGATGAGACTGCATGGCAAAATGCTCCCGTGGCAAAAAATTTTGTTGAAATATTTCCAGACAACGGAAAACCCATACCAGAGAATAAGGATACCGAAGTTAAAATTGTCTCTACTGATGAAGCTGTTTATGTAGCTGCTCTTCTTCATGATGATGACCCCA
>NZ_JBKCVI010000075.1:0-7007 GCF_046317795.1 Flavobacterium sp.
GGTTTTCTGGGTTCAAAAGTTCCCAATCCGCCGGCAATTGCAATGGCTTTGGCGTGGTGTTTTGTTCCTTTATTTGTAGTAACTATAAAGGTTCCGTCCTCTAACTTGTCTATAGTTTCAGCCGTTTCAGAAAGTGTAAAACCGGGTTGAAACTGTTTGATTTGTTCCATTAAATTAGTGACTAATTCTCCAGCTAAAATATCTGGCAAACCCGGAATATCATAAATAGGTTTTTTGGGATACAATTCAGCTAATTGTCCTCCAGGTTGGGGTAAAGCGTCAATAATATGGCATTTTAATTTTAACAATCCCGCTTCAAAAACCGTAAAAAGTCCTGTTGGTCCGGCACCGATTATTAGTATATCTGTTTCAATCATTCAGAAAATTTTAAAGGTTTAGGATTTAAGAGTTTAAAAGTTCTTAAATCATAAAATTAGGCAATATTCTCAACCGTTTCGATTTGAGGAGCGTATCTTTTTATAGTTGTTTCAACTCCTGCTTTCATCGTACTCATGCTCAAACTACAGGATGTGCAGGCGCCTTGTAAACGCACTTTAACATGTTTTTCGTCTTCTATAGAAACCAAACTAATGTCACCTCCGTCTGAATTCAGAAAAGGTCTGATTTCGCTCAATGCTTTTTCGATGTTTAGAGTTAATTCTTCGTGTGTCATATCTTTATTTTAGTTTTCAGTCGCAGTTTTCAGTCACAGTTTTCAGTTTTCGGTTGTCTGTTTTGAGAGTTTATTATATTGCTAACTGAGACTGAAAACTGAAAACTATTTTTTCACAGCAGCGCATCCTGCCATAGTTGTTATTTTTATTGCTTCGGTTGGAGCAAGTGTTTCATTTCTTTTTACTGTTTCTTGAACCACATTTCGAGTAATTTCTTCAAATACTTTTTCAATTACCGATGCCGTTTGCAAAGCTGCTGGGCGACCGTAATCTCCTGCTTCGCGTATGCTTTGTACTAAGGGAACTTCTCCTAAAAACGGCACTTGTAAATCTTCGGCTAGGTTTTTGGCGCCTTCTTTTCCGAAAATGTAGTATTTGTTGTTTGGCATCCCGATAGCTATCGGGACTTCTGGAGTGAAATATGCCATATTTTCTATAATTCCCAAAACGGGAACGTTTATCGCTTCAGATAAAAACATAGAAACTCCTTTTTTAGCATCGGCCAAAGCTACCGCTTGTGGCGTACTAACGACAACTGCACCTGTTATTGGTAACGATTGCATGATGGATAAATGGATATCGCCTGTTCCTGGTGGTAAATCAATTAACATAAAATCCAATTCACCCCAATCAGCATCAAAAATCATTTGGTTCAATGCTTTGGAAGCCATTGGTCCACGCCAAATTACAGCTTGACTTGGAGCTGTAAAAAATCCGATAGAAAGAATTTTAATTTCATAACTTACAACAGGTTTCATTTTAGATTTGCCATTAACTTCAACAGAAATTGGCTTTTCATTTTCGACATCAAACATAATGGGCATGGATGGACCATAAATATCGGCATCTAGGATACCGACTTTGAAACCCATTTTTGCTAAGGTAACCGCTAAGTTTGCTGTTACTGTTGATTTACCAACGCCACCTTTTCCTGAAGCAACCGCAATAATATTACTAATTCCTGGAATGGCTTTGCCTTTAATTTCATTTGCTTTCTCTGGAGTTTCCACTTTGATGTTCACTTTTACCACTATATCAGGCGAAAAGTTGGAATGAATAAGTTTTTTGATATCGTCTTCTGCTCGTTTTTTGATGTGCATGGCTGGAGTTGTGAGGACTAAATCCACTACTACTTCGTTGCCAAAAGTGAGTACATTTTTAACTGCACCACTTTCTACCATATTTTTTCCTTCACCGGCAATGGTTATGGTTTCCAATGCGGAAAGAATTTCTTTTCTGTCTAATTTCATTTTTTGCTTTCTGATAACAAGTTACAATCTTTTATTAAGACTGAATACAGATTGCAAAGATAGTTTGAAAATAGTTAAATGGGAAATGGGAAATGGGAAAAGTTTTGTTGATTTGATTATTACTATTTGTAACTGTTTACTGCCACTGCTTACTGACCACTAACTTCAGGTTGCCAAAAGTGTTTCTCAAAATCGACGATTTGGTTGTTTACAACTTCTATTCCTTCGTTTTCTAATAATTGTTGCATTAAATTGGTTCCTCCAAAATGGTGTTTTCCTGACAGCATTCCTATTCTATTTACCACTCGGTGAGCAGGAACATCTTCTGTATTGTGAGAAGCATTCATGGCCCAACCAACCATTCGAGCAGAACGTGCTGTTCCTAATGCTTTAGCAATAGCACCATACGAAGTTACTTTTCCTTCGGGAATTTGTCGGACAATCCTATAAACTCTTTCAAAGAAATTATCTTCCATATGCTAACCATAAATAAGTTTGTAGAGAGTAATAATAGCAATAAATGTAGTAACCGAACCAATGATGTTGTTGATATTATGGAATAAAAATTCTGTTTTCTTTTCAATCCTTTTAAAAGCAACTATGTAAAGATAAAATATAAAAAAAGAGCCACTAACAACTCCTGTTACAAATGCAGCGATGGGAATTTTATCAAAACTAAAATAACCTGATGCTGCCAAACTAATGCTTGTAAAAACATAAAAAGGAATGGGCAATAAGTTAATTGATGCTATTAGCATTCCAAAAAAGAACCGATTGGACTTGCCTTTAACTTTGATGTCTGTTTTTATTTTCTTAGGCCTTTTTGCAATCCAAAAAAAATAAACACTTAATCCAAAAAAAATAAAAATTGCAATTTCTTGAATAATAGCAACAATTTCTAAATGACTGCTAATGAAACGGGCAAAAAGTACCGCTAGTAATGATTGAAATAAAATAATACTTGCGGCACCAAAAGCAAAACTTAGGGCGCCACTTTTTCCTTCTTGTAAACTAATTTTTGCCGCAGTCATGTTAATCAATCCTGGGAGGAAAGCTGCCAGAAATGAAATGCAAAAACCCAATATAAAAGGAAGAAGTACAGTCATCTATTTGATTTTGAAACGAATATACGTAATTGCTTTGTTAGTTTCCAAATATTGGTTTTCGTAAAATGTTTGGATTTGAGTAACCTCATTTGGTGCGCCTTCATTTTTATACACATTATGATTGGCATACAAGACTTCGTGACCTTCACCATGAAGCAATCCTAATGTGTAGCCATGCATAAATTCACTATCGGTTTTGAGGTTGACAACACCATCAGGTTTTAGTATTTTTTTGTACAACTGCAAAAATTCCGAATTGGTCATTCGGTGTTTGGTACGTTTGTATTTGATTTGTGGATCGGGAAACGTTATCCAAATTTCATCTACTTCGTTTTGAGCAAAAATGAAATTAATCAATTCTATTTGGGTTCGAACGAAAGCCACGTTATGCATTCCGCTTTCAACAGCAGTTTTAGCCCCGCGCCAAAATCTCGCCCCTTTTATATCTATTCCAACAAAATTTTTATTGGGATAACGTTGGGCTAACCCGACGGAATATTCGCCTTTTCCACAACCTAGTTCAACTATGATGGGATTATCATTTTTAAAAAAATTAGTATTCCATTTTCCTAACAACGGAAATTCACTTCTTACAACCTCTTCTCTTGTTGGTTGAAAAACATTTTCAAAAGTTTCGTTTTCCTTAAATCGTTTTAATTTATTCTTACTTCCCACAAACTTAATTTTTTGGTAAAATTAAGGAAATATACAGTACACAAATTCTTTTTAAATTTGCAATCTGAAAATAATAATTTCACTTCTTGAAAAATTCTACAAATAATATTCTAGTTGCTCCTTTAAATTGGGGTTTGGGCCACGCCACTCGTTGCATTCCGATTATTCGGGAGTTAGAGAAAAATGGGTTTACACCAATTATTGCTTCAGATGGTATTGCGTTGGAATTACTTCAAAAGGAATTTCCCTATTTACAATCCGTTGCATTACCTTCTTATGAGATTGAATATGCCATAGACGGCGCCAATTTTAAATGGAAACTGATAAAAAATAGTCCGAAGATGATTCAAGCTATTTTTGAAGAAAAGAAATTAGTTAAAAATCTTGTGACAACATTTGACTTAAAAGGCATTATTTCTGACAATCGTTTGGGGGTTCGTAGTAAAAAAATTCCAAGTGTTTTCATCACACATCAATTAAATGTTTTATCGGGTAAAACAACATGGATTTCGAGTAAACTACACCAACATTATATCAAAAAATTTACGGAATGTTGGATTCCAGACTTTCAAGAAATTCCTAATCTAACTGGAAAATTAGGTCATATAGAAGATAGTTCTTTAACGTTAAAATACATTGGTCCATTAAGCCGATTGGAAAAAAAAGAATTGCCTATAAAATACCAATTGATGGTTATGATTTCTGGACCAGAACCTCAACGAACAATGCTGGAAGAAAAACTAATTGCCAAACTTCAAAATTACAAGGGTGAGGTAATTTTTATTAAGGGAAAATTAGAATCCGAACAAAAAAAAGAAGTCATAAAGAATATTACCTATTACAACTTTATGACTTCAAATGAAATTGAAACTTCTATTAACGAAAGTGAGATGGTCTTGTGTCGATCAGGATACTCAAGTGTTATGGACTTAGCTAAATTGGAGAAAAAAGCATTTTTTATTCCAACACCAGGACAATTTGAACAAGAGTATTTAGCTAAAAAATACAAAAGAAATGGAATTACACCCTTTGCCAAACAAGATGAATTTAGAATTGAAAACCTCATGGAAATCGAATTATACAAAGGGTTGCCTAAATTGAAGAAGTTAAATAATTGGAAACAATTATTTATCCTTTTCAAGAGTGAATGAAAATTCGGAACCTTTTCCAAATTCACTTTCAATATAAATTTTTTCGCCGTGAGCTTCAATAATATGTTTCACGATGGAAAGTCCAAGACCTGAACCTCCACCGCTTCTTGCGCCACTTTTGTCAACTCTGAAAAAACGTTCAAAAAGTCTAGGAATATTATGTTTTTCTATTCCTTCTCCATTATCTTTAATACGAACAATCATTTTGTCGTTAACTAAATCTTCAATACTTACTTCAGTGGTGCCATTTTCTTTACCATATTTTATGGAGTTCATGACTAGATTTGTCAAAACCTGTTGAATTTTTTCTTTATCGGCAAAAACTTTTATTGACTTTGTATATTTTCTGTCAAACATCAAAATGATGTTTTTCTTATCGGCATTCATCTCCAATAAATCAAAAACATTTTGTACCAATTCAACAATATTAAATAGAGACATTTCAAGATTAACATCGCCCATTTCGAGTTTGGAAATCAAATCTAAATCTTCAACAATATAAATCAATCGCTCTACTCCTTTTTCAGCACGTTCCAGGTATTTCTTGCGCACATTTTTATCATTAATAGCGCCATCAAGCAAAGTAGCCAGATATCCTTGCACTGTAAACAATGGCGTTTTGAGCTCATGGGAAACATTCCCAAGGAATTCTCTACGGTATTCCTCACGCACTTTTAGGGTTTCTATTTCCAGTTTTTTATCGGTGGCAAACTTTTTAACTTGTTTGGTTAAGGTTGCCATATCGGTAGTTATAGGTTGATTTCTAAAAGAGGTTGATTCTAGAAGGGAAACATCATCATAGATTTTTTTTACTCTTCTGTAGATGAATCTCTCTACACGATATTGAATTACAAAAAAAGAAAAAGTAGCAATAGAAAGAGCAAAAAGAAGGATAATTGGCATTGAAAACTCGTGAAAAACCCACAACAAAATCGAAAGAAAACCTGAAGAAAAAACGGTAATGTATAAAGTTGAAATTAGCGCAAAAGTATATGTTTTTTTGAATTTTATTACCATTTATACTTCTAATTTATAGCCAACGCCTTTAATGGTTTTGAATAAATCTTCTCCTATTTTTTCGCGTAATTTTCTTATGTGGACATCAATGGTTCTTCCCCCAACAATTACTTCGTTACCCCAAACTTTGTCGAGGATTTCTTCTCGTTTAAAAACCTTGCCTGGTTTGGAAGCTAATAAATAAAACAATTCAAATTCTTTTCGAGGAAGTACAATTTCAACACCTTCTTTGATGATTTTATATTCTTCTCTATTGACTTCAATTCCACCAACATTTAGTGTTTCTGAAGCGTGTTCATCACTTTTTAATCGACGAAGTAATGCCTTTACTTTACTTACTAATAATTTTGGTTTGATTGGTTTTGTAATATAATCATCCGCACCAGCATCAAAACCGGCTACTTGAGAATAATCCTCGCTTCTTGCGGTTAAAAAAGTTATGAGAACATTACTCAATTCGGGTAGTTTACGAATAGCTTCACAAGCTTCCATACCATCCATTTCGGGCATCATTACATCCATAATAATAAGATGTGGCAACTCTTTTTTGGCTTTTATAATGGCTTCTTTACCATTGGTAGCCGTAACGATTTGATACCCTTCTTGGGAAAGATTATATCCTACTATTTCTAGGATATCTTGTTCATCATCAACCAATAAAATCTTAATGTCTTTTTTTTTCATAACGGACACATTTTTTTCTGTGGATGTAAATGTAAAGATAATACAAAATGATTATAAAAAATAAAACGGTAGTTAACTATAATTTAATGTCTTAACAATTTGGTAACGCTTAAAAAACAAAATGATAATATTGAAGTAACACGCTCTTTACACTACCGCAGTTTCTTTGCAACGAAATTTAAAAGAATTTAAAAACATGTCAATTAGATTAACTTTTATTGCTTTACTTATTATTTCTTTCTCATTTGGTCAATCTAAAGGAACTATCAAAGGTATAATTACAGATAAAGAAGCAAACAACGCACCGTTGCCTTTTGCAAACGCCACTATTAAAGGAACTTCAATAAATACAACTACTAACGAAAAAGGAGAATATATTTTAAAAATTGAACCTGGAGTTTACAAAATAGAATTTAGTTTTATTGGTTATGAAAATGTTGAAGTGCCAGT
>NZ_JBKCVI010000076.1:0-14118 GCF_046317795.1 Flavobacterium sp.
CATTACCAATTACAATGCCTCTTATACTTATACTGCTTCACCTTCAACTGGTGTAGTGATATCAGGGGCAAATGTCTCAGCTCCAGCGGGTACGTATACCATTTCAGCTTCTTTTGCAGGTTGTTCCTCTCTACCCTCTGCTAGTGTGACGCTCAATGCTTTACCAACGAATACTTGGAATGGTTCTACTTGGTCCTTAGGTTCTAATCCTACAAATTCTCAAGTTGTTGTTTTTGCTGGAAATTACACTTCTTCAACAGATTTAATAGGATGCTCTTGCATCATTAATTCTGGAACTGTAACTATCAGTGCTGGAAATACATTAACCATAACCAATGCGGTTACGGTAACACTTGGTACGTTAATCTTTGAAAATAATTCAAGTTTAGTGCAAATCAATGATGCTTCAATCAATACTGGAACTATAATTTATAAAAGAAACTCTTCACCACTCAAACAATATGATTTCACCTATTGGTCATCTCCTGTGGCTAATACACCTTTAAGTCAATTAGCCACAAGTTCCGTATTTTATTCATTCAGCCCAACTATTAACAACTGGGTTAACGAATCAGCCGCTACAATTATGGCCCCTGGAGTGGGCTATATAGCAAGAGCTCCCAATAATTTAACGTATAATCCAACTCAAGTGGTAGAAACTGTTTTCTCGGGTATTCCTAATAATGGTGTCATTTCAACATCAATTATAAAAAGTACAGGAACATATAATCTACTTGGAAATCCATATCCATCAGCTTTAGATATTGATTTGTTCTTGATCGATCCTAGTAATGCTGGCGTAGTTAATGGTACTATTTATTTGTGGACGCATAATACGGCAATAACTAATAATGTTTATACGTCTAATGACTATGCTAAATATAATTTTACAGGGGGTGTTAGAACGGCAACTTCTGCTATCACTGGAGGTTTTTTACCTACAGGAAAGATTGCATCTGGTCAAGGATTTTTTATCGAAGCTAATTCGTCTTTAGCGAATGGAACTTATACCGCTACCTACAGAAACGCAATGCGTATAGCATCAAATAATTCTCAATTCTTCCGAACAACTGATGCTTCTAACTCAGATAGTTCTATTTCTAGTTCATTAGAAAAACATAGAATTTGGTTGTCTTTATCTAGTGCCCTTGGTTCCTATAATGAAATGTTATTGGGATATGTCGAAAATGCTACTAATGATTTTGATACTTTATTTGATGGAAAAACTTTAGCTGTAGGCAATCCCGTTTCACTATTTACGACGGTTGGAACCGATGATTTATCCATTCAAGGGAGAGCGCTTCCATTTAATGGTTCAGAGATCATTCCGCTAGGATACAGCACCACAGTAAATGGGCAATTAACTGTTAATTTAGAAAATTATGATGGGTTATTCTCCAATCAAGAGGTGTATTTGTTGGACAAATATTTGAACATTTGCCATAATATAAAATCTGGAGTTTATAATTTCACCACTACAAATGGAACTTTTAGAGATCGTTTCGAATTGCGATTTACCAATACGACTCTAAATACCAATACGCCAAGTTTTGATTCCTCTCTGATTTTGGTAACTAATGATAAAAAACTTAGTATTTTTTCAGGTACGTATACTATTACTAAAGTAGAAATTTTTGATTTGCTTGGTAAAAAACTATACTATGACGATAAACTAAATACTAATAATCATCAGGTAGAACTACCGATTGCAACTCAAGCTATTATAGTAAAAATAACAACAGATACTAATGTAACTACGGTCAAAAAAGCAATGATTCATTGAAATTAGACAATACTATAATTTGAGGTATTGATTACTATCAAAAAAATTAATTGTATTAAACATTAAAAGGTTTGGAGCGTTCCAAACCTTTTTTTTGTGTTTCATAGTTATACAATTCCAAGTATTTATAAACCTTTTTTTTATAAATAAAAATAGAATAACTGAGTTTAGAAAAAAATATATTTGTAAGTCTTTTATATGTTTTAAATTAAATATTATGCATTTCATCGATTTTTTTATGTATTTTATCGATTATATTTAAAAATATTCTAGTTTTGAATTGTCAAATAAAATCAAATGAAGCACATACCACTTCATTTAAATAATAAACCATAATAATCCCAGAGTTATGAAACAATTATTACTTAAATCGAAAAAATCAAACTTGCCGTTTTCCTTAACAGAAAAAAAACAAGTTAAAAAAAGTTCATTTTCTATCACAGCAAATATGCTTAAGTGCCTGTTTGTTGTGTTATCGCTAACTCCTTTTGCCGAAGTAAGCGCCCAATTCAACTACTTGGACATGGCTGGCAATTATCAGGAACCAACTTCGGGATATAGTCTCCGAAGATTGAGCAGCACTTATAACGGTAGCGCCGTTCAGGTTCGTAGAACCGGCGATAATGCTTTAAAAGATATTGGCTTTGTGTATAGTAGCTATTGGGGATTAACTCGCGATCTCGATACCGCTTCCTTACTAGCATTTACCGATGCAGGTAATGTGTGGGATGCAGGGGTGTCTATCAGTGGAGCCAATTTATACTATAATAAACAATTGTCCAATGGCGACCTATTGGTTGCTTCATACAATACCAACAGAATACATCGCTCAACGGATAATGGACTGACCTGGGACGCGGGTGTGTTGGTTGCTTCGGGTGCAGGTATCAGGGGCATCACACAATTGGCAAATGGTAGTTTGGTAGTTACGGGCTATCTTGACAATAAAGTATACCGCTCTACCGATAATGGTGCCACTTGGGATGCTGGTACACTCATCGCTGCAGGCGCAGGTTTGAGTGGCATAACGCAACTATCAAACGGTCATGTTTTAGCAATAGGCACTTTAACTAATATAGTATATCATTCTACTGATAACGGCGCCACTTGGAATGCCGGTGTATTGGTTGCGGCAGGTGCTGGCTTAAGCGGTATCACACAATTATCCAACGGTACCCTACTCGTTACCGGAAACACCTCCAACAAAATATATCGTTCTACTGACAATGGTGCCACTTGGGACGCAGGTACAACGATTGCCGGAGCAAGTTTAAACGGAGTAATACAATTAGCGAGCGGGCATGTGGTAGCGGTGGATAATACGGCAAATAAAATTTACCGCTCAACAAACAATGGAAGCACCTGGGATGCCGGTTCGCTAGTTGCTACTGGTGCTGGTATCATTGGTATCTCTCAGTTGGCCAATGGTGATGTGATTGCCTCTGCGACCAATGGAAGAATATATAAGTCAACCAAATTGAGTGCTTTTGTGCGAATTTGGTACGACCAAAGTGGCCGCAATTTACAAGCCACTCAAGCATCGGTGTTTCTTCAGCCCCGAATTGTAAATGCCGGTGTAATTGAAACCGCCAATGGAAAACCCGCTGTTTACTTCGCGGGATCTGATTTTCTCCTTTGCAACTCGCCGACTCCCTTTCCAACAACTGGCTTTTCTGGTTTTACAGCCAATATCGTAGCCAAATGGACAACGGTTGGTACTTCCTTAAGCAGTTCTCAAACTTTACTAGATAACAATTATAATGGTACGCAGGGCTTTGTAATTCGAGACAGACCGGATTTACCTAGTAAACCGGCATCGTTTGGTATTACTGTGTCCCCTGGCACCCTTTCTACTGTTTCCGACAACACACAAACCGGAAATGGAACTACCCGTATTCTTTCGTTTGGTGCCAACAATACCACCGTTTCTGGTTTTAAAGAAGGTGTTGCTATGGCCACATCCGCCATTTCTGGAACAAATTATGCGCTGCAAAACACATTTGGGATTGGGGCTAGTTATAATAATGGCGCCATTAGCAATTATTTGACGGGGCATATTTCCGAAATCATCATATTATCCCAGGCCCCTGACTGCAATTTCAATAGTACTGAATGGGATCAAGGAGATTATTATAACACCACCGTTTCAACAGTAACAGGAGTAACCCATGGCCAACCCACCGCACCAGTATCGGTATGTGATAATACACCTATGGTACCCATAACTTTTGCCACAACTGGTATTAGCGGTATTGATGTTACAACTTATGGAGGTAATCCTTGGTTGCCTTCTGGTGTAACCGCCTCCTATTCGAATAATCTAGTTACCGTTAGTGGAACACCCACCCAAGCAGGCATATTCTATTGCTGGGTCCCTTTGACTATTGCCAATCCAACCGCGTGTTCCGGAACCTTATCAATTTATGGGGGTGGTACAATTACGGTAGTTTCAAATTCTGTATCTGCCGCATCTGCTGCGCCAACGGTTTGCACAAATTCGGTACTGTCTGCAATTACCCATACCACAACGGGGGCAACCGGCATCGGCTCACCCACTAATCTTCCTCCAGGTGTTTCAGCGGCTTTTTCCAACAATACCATTACCATTAGCGGTACACCAACTGCGTCCGGCACTTTTAATTATACCATTCCTTTAACAGGCGGCTGCGGGGCTGTAAACGCAACAGGCACCATTACCGTAACAAATACCGGCACCATTAATACCGCTAGTGCAGCTTCGAGCACACCAACCCTTTGTGTTGGATCAGTGTTAACACCTATTACACACACCACTACCGGTGCCATAGGCATTGGTACTGCAACCGGGCTACCGGCAGGTGTTACAGCCAGCTGGGCTAATAATGTGATCAGCATCAGTGGTACGCCAACAACATCGGGTACTTTTACATATAGTATTCCGCTCATAGGTGGTTGCGGCGCCGTAAACGCCACCGGAACCATTAATGTGAACAGTTCTGGTGCAGCCAACACTGCTGGCACAGCTTCAAACAGCCCAACGATATGCGCAGGGCAAGTGCTCCCCAACATTACACATACTACCACGGGAGCCACTGGTATTGGTACGGCAACAGGATTGCCCGGTGGTTTAAGCGCAACTTGGGCAGGCAATGTTATTACCATTAGCGGAACACCTGTAGGGTATGGAACCTTTAACTATGCCATTCCTTTATCTGGGGGCTGCGGCACTGTGTCGGCAACGGGTACCATTACCCTCAATGCCACCCAACCTTATATTTCGAGTTCGCTGCCCATTACCGCCGTTGGCACGGTAAGTGACCTTGCCGGGCAAAGCAGTGGAAATATAGATGGCACAGGATCCGCTGCAAGGTTTAGGCAACCTACGGGATTAGTTTCCGATGCGCTTGGCAATCTTTATGTAACCGATCAGAGTAATAACAATATACGTAAAATAACCCCTGCCGGAGTGGTGTCTACTTTTGCCGGCAGCAATACGGCTACTCCTGTACAGGGTTATGTAAATGCTACGGGCACTGCCGCCCGATTCAATAATCCCTATGCTATTGCTATAGACCGGTTTGGAAATTTATTTGTTGCTGATGTGGGGAATAATGTTATCAGAAAAATAACTGCGGATGGTGTAGTAAGTACCTACGCAGGTACTGGGGCTGTCGGAAACACCAACGGCTCTGCGGTGTCTGCCACGTTTAATTCTCCTACTGGTGTGGCAACCGATGCCGCAGGTAATGTTTATGTGGCCGATCAGGGTAATTATGTGATTCGCAAAATTACACCGGCGGGTATAGTAAGCAACTTTGCGGGCAGTGGCGCAGTAGGGAATTACGATGGCTCTGGCGCGACAGCTTCTTTTTCTTACATAGAACAGATGTGCTCAGATGCTTCCGGCAATTTATATGTGTACGATAATTTCATCATTCGTAAAATTACCCCTTCTGGTATGGTAAGTACCATAGCAGGTAACGGAAACCAAGGCAATACCAATGGTTTTGCTCAGGTTGCCAGCTTTGGTTGGATGCAAGGGATAGCTGTAGATGCAGCTGGCAACATTTATGTATCTGATACAGATAATAGTACTATTCGCAGGATAACCCCAGCAGGTATAGTAAGTACATTGGCGGGCAGCACTTATGGCTATGCCAATGGTGTAGGCGCTGCGGCGCAATTTAGGTACCCTAGGGGATTAGCCATCGATCCATCTGGTAATTTATTTGTAGCAGAATCATGGATTACTAGAAGAATACGTAAAATAGTGATTGCAGAAACGGTGGGTGCCTGTATCGGCGACGCAGTTGTATTCACTGGAAACGGCGGTACCGGCTATACATGGTCGGGCCCGCAAGCCATTACCAATGGAGTTTCTTTTACTATATCAGCCGCCGGCACGCATACCGTTGCGGTTAGCAACGGAAGTTGCAGTCCGGTTACCATAGCTATAACCGTTAATGTTAACCAGCCAACCGTAACTGCAGCCAGCAACCCAAGCGTATGTGTTAGCACGATCTTGCCTACCATTACAAGAACTACTACAGTTGCTACCGGTATCGGAGCTGCAACGGGGCTTCCTACGGGAGTAACAGCCACATGGGCAGCAAATGTACTTACCATCAGCGGTATACCTACTGATATCGGAACTTTTAATTATTCCATTCCTTTATTGGGAGGTTGCCCGTTCAATGCAACAGGTACCATTACGGTAAATGACAATACAGTTTCTGCTGCCTCTTCATCGCCTACTTTATGTATCAACACGCCTTTAACACCCATTACGCACACAACTACGGGCGCGACAGGAATTAGTATTATATTAGGATTACCAGCTGGTGTAACAGCAGCTTGGGCAAGTAATACCATCACCATAAGTGGTACACCAACACAAATGGGTACTTTTAACTACAGCATACGCTTAGCAGGTGGGTGTGGTATTGACTATGCCACCGGCACCATTAGGGTGACTTCCAACTCAGTAACCAATACCGCAGGATCAGCAGCCAGCTCACCTACCGTATGTATCAATACTGCATTAACGAATATCACGTTCGCTACTACACTCGCCACTGGAATAGGAGCGCCAACAGGTTTACCAACCGGTGTAACAGCCAACTGGGCAAGTAATGTCATTACGATTAGTGGCACGCCTACAGTTTCTGGTAGTTTCCCCTACAGTATCCCATTAACAGGAGGTTGTGGAGTGGTAAATGCAACAGGAACCATTACCGTTAATCCAACGAATACAGCGGGAGCGGCTTCAACAACACCTACAGTATGTATCAATACAGCTTTAACAAATATCACCCATACAACCACAGTGGCAACCGGTATTTCCAATGCTGGAGTAGCTGGAGCCAATGGATTACCTGCTGGCGTAAGTGCCTCATGGGCAAGTAATACCATTACCATTAGTGGAACACCAACAGTAACTGGAACATTTAACTACAGCATTCCTTTAACAGGAGGTTGCGGAGTAGTAAATGCAACAGGAATGATTACGGTTACTACAAGCAATACTATATCAAGAACCTCGGCATTAGGAACTGAAGCACAGACAGTATGTATAGGTTTACCAATAACTACTATTACCTACGCAACTACCGGAGCAACCGGAGCAACCGTTACCAACCTTCCAACAGGAGTAACAGCCAACTGGGCAGCGAATGTTTTAACAATCAGCGGTAGCCCAACAGTAGCAGGAACTGCACTTACCTATACCGTAACGCTAACTGGTGGTTGTGGCAGTACAACCACTACAGGTACCATAACAGTTAATGGATTGACTAACGCCAGTTGTGGTGCCTTTATCACCCGCTGGAATTTAGCTACAGCTGGTAGTGGTGCTACTCAATTAACTTTTGGTACCGCAACCAGTGGTACCGTAAATTACTACTGGCAACAAGTAACCGGTGGTACAGCAACGGGTTCGGGCTCCTTCTCAGGATCTACCTTGACCATTACTGGTTTGCCAGCTGGGGCTACCATACGTTTGGGTATTTACCCAACCAATTTTCAAAGAATAAACATCAACAATGGTGCAGACAGAAGCAGATTATTGGATGTAGAACAATGGGGAACAACGGTATGGACCAGTATGCGTTTAGCATTTACTGGTTGTAACAACTTAAATATAACCGCTACCGACCTTCCTGTCTTAACTTCCTGCACAAGTATGCAAAGCATGTTTCAAGGTTGTGCAACCTTAAATGGCCCTGCAAATATCAATTCCTGGAATACTGCTGCTGTAACTTCTATGCAATGGATGTTTAGGAGTGCCACTGCCTTTAACCAAAACATAGGTAGTTGGAATACGGCGGCTGTAACCAATATGGAAGCTTTGTTTTATAGTGCCACTGCCTTTAACCAGAATATTGGTAGTTGGAACACAGGAGCGGTAACGGATATGAGTAGTATGTTTCTGGGTGCTACTGCTTTTAACCAAAATATTGGCAGTTGGAATATTGCAGCAGTAACAATTATGTCTGGTATGTTTTCTGGTGCTTCTGCTTTTAACCAAAATATTGGCAGTTGGAATACTACAGCGGTAACCAATTTGAGTTCAATGTTTAGCGGAGCCACTGCCTTTAATCAAAACCTAGGCAACTGGAACTTGAATGCCAATGTTTTTTTGAGCAATATGCTCAACAATTGCGGGATGGATTGTTCCAACTATGCTGCCACGCTTGTGGGGTGGAGTGCCAATCCAAGTTGCCCAACCGTTAGAACACTTGGTGCTACTGGTAGAACTTATGGGCCACAAGCCACTGCTGCCAGAGCCAATTTGGTTGGAGCTAAAGGATGGACCATTACAGGTGATGCAGTCAGTGCCAACGGTTGTGGTGCCTTTGTCACCCGTTGGAATTTAGCTACTGCCGGTAGTGGTGCTACCCAATTAAGTATTGGTACTGCAACCAGTGGTACCGTAAATTACTACTGGCAAGAAGTAAGTCCAGGTACAGCAACAGGTTCGGGCTCTTTCTCAGGATCTACCTTGACCATTACGGGTTTACCAACTGGTGCTACTATACGGTTAGGTATCTACCCCACCAATTTTCAAAGAATAAACATCAGCAATGGTGTAGATAGAAGCCGATTATTGGATGTAGAACAATGGGGCTCAACAGTATGGACCAGCATGCAAAGCGCATTTTTTGGTTGTAATAATTTAAACATAACCGCTACGGACATTCCTGTTTTATCTTCGTGTACTAACATGAGTAGTATGTTTCAAGGTTGTTCGTCCTTAAACGGCCCTGCTAACATCAATTCTTGGAATACTTCAGCGGTAACGATTATGACTTCGATGTTTAATGGTGCATTATCCTTCAATCAAAGCATTGGCAGCTGGAACACTGCATCAGTAATCACCATGCAAAATATGTTTGTTTGGGCTTCTTCATTTAACCAAAATATTGGAAGTTGGAATACTGGAGCGGTAACGAATATGAGTTCAATGTTTAGCAGTGCCTCGGCCTTCAATCAAAATATTGGCAGTTGGAATACTGGAGCGGTTACTATCATGAGTTCGATGTTTATTAATGCAACAGCATTTAACCAAAACTTAGGCAGTTGGAATTTGAATGCCAGTGTTAATTTGACTAATATGCTCAACAATTCCGGTATGGATTGTGCCAACTATTCCGCCACACTTGTGGGGTGGAATGCCAATGTAACCTGCCCTACGGGTAGAACACTTGGTGCTGCTGGTAGAACTTATGGCCCTACAGCCACAGCAGCCAGAGCCAATTTGGTTCTAGCAACCGGCAGTGGCGGTAAAGGATGGACCATTACAGGTGATACGCCTTTTGCTGTAGGAGCAGCCAGTTCTTCACCAACCTTGTGCATCAATACTGTTTTAACAAACATTACACATAACACCACTGGCGCCACCGGAATTGGAGCTGCTACTGGTCTGCCTGCAGGAGTAACGGCTGCATGGGCTTCTAATGTAATTACCATTAGCGGTACGCCAACTGCATCGGGTACTTTCAACTACAGCATTCCATTAACAGGTGGATGTAGTTCGGTGAATGCAACAGGTACGATAACGGTAACACCAAACAATACTATAGGAGCGGCTTCATCAACGCCAACGATTTGTATCAATACTACCTTAACGAACATCACGCATACTACCACAAGCGCTACAGGAATAGGAACTCCAACAGGTTTACCTGCCGGCGTAACGGCTGCTTGGGCAAGTAATACAATTACAATTTCAGGAACACCAACGGCTTCTGGAACCTTCAACTATAGCATTCCTTTATCGGGCGGTTGTGGTACTGTAACTGCAACTGGTACGATTACGGTTACTCCAACCAATACAGCGGGAGTGGCTTCATCAACACCCACTGTGACCATCAATACTGCTTTAACCAATATTACGCATGCTACAACTGGTACTACAGGTATTGGTGCAGCAACAGGATTACCCACTGGTGTTACAGCACTATGGGCAAGTAATACCATTACCATTAGTGGTACCCCAACAGTAGTAGGGATTTTCAACTATAGTATACCATTAACTGGTGGTTGTGGTGCTGTTAATGCAACTGGCACCATAACGGTAACAAGAGATACCGATGGTGATGGTGTTGGAGATACTGCCGATGGAGATGATGACAACGATGGAATTATCGATACCTTAGAATGCTGTATTGACTCAGATGGCGATGGCGTGACTGATACTCTTGATATTGATGATGAAAATGATGGCATTCCAGATATTGAAGAAGCCGGATTTAAGGCATACAGTAACGGAAAATCAATAATGGATAGAAGCAGCGCTGCCACTTGGGTTGATGCTAATGCCAACGGAATTAATGATTTTATTGATGCGATGATTACAGCTGGGACTTATCTTTTACCAGACACAGACGGAGATGGAGTGCCAAACTACAGAGATTTAGATAGCGATAATGACTCACTATTTGATGTAGATGAAGCCAACCTATTGAATGGCGACGGCGATAGTAATGGGGATGGAAAAGGTGACGGATTAGACACTGATGGAGACGGTTTACTAAACCTTTATGATAACTCCGCTTCGAATGGAACAACGGCTAGAGCTTATGCACAAGATACCGATGCCAATGGAACTCCAGATTATATGCAATTAGATTCTAATAGTGACGGTGTAAAAGACATCGCCGACACATTAAACAGTGCATTGGATACCAATAATGACGGAAAAATAGATGGCACTGTTGATGTTGATAACGATGGTTTACTAGATGCTTTCGATACGAATACAGCGGTGAAAGGTTCTCCAAGAAATTTAAATAGAAAACTATACTTAGATTTTGATGGCCGTAATGACTACGGGCAAGATGCTACTGCTCTTGGTGTTTTGGCTAACGAAACCATCATGGCTTGGATTGATTTGAATAGCACTTTCTCTGCCACTGGAGTAGTAGCAGGACAACCTGGTTTCCAATTGAGAATCAACAGCAGTAGAAATTTAGAAGCAGTTGTCAATGGCACTACGGTAACATTCAATACTACCGCATTGAACACTTCACAATGGTACCATGTAGGTGCCATATATAATGGTTCAACAGTAAAATTATACCTCAATGGTGTAATGGTGGCTAGTGGTGCCGCTTCAGGAAATATTGCTTCTGCTGTCTTAACCTTAGGTAAAAACCCAAGTGCTGATTCAAACTATTTCAGAGGAAAAATAGACGAGGTTAGAATATTTGATGTGGCTTTGACTGACTTACAATTCCAAAGAATGGTGTATCAAGAAGTGCAAAATACGGGTTCGCAAGTGCGAGGTACAATTGTCCCTAAAGACATTCAATCTCTACCTTATGCCAATTTGTTGAGAAACTACAGAATGGATGCTTATACAGATGATATCGTTGACGACGTTACAACCGCTACTGTTGATACAGGAACGGGAATGAAAATATACAACAACAAAGCTATCAAAGTTCAAGAGGCTCCAATACCTTTTGTAACGAGAACAACAGGTACTTTCGCTACTGCCATAAACGATCCTTCAAAAGACATTCGTGGCTTGGATGTGATGGATTTTAATTATTCGATTGTTCAAGTAAAACATGACATCAGCGAAACTGCTAATGTAACTAACTTAGGTATGTTGGTTGATCCTAACATAACCATTACAATGAACAACGACACGAAAATCCAAAACGATTGGTATTTAAAATTGGATGGAAAAATTGACTTAGTTGGAAAATCACAATTGATTCAAACTGCGAATAGCGATTTAGATGCTACAAGTGCTGGATTTGCGGAAAGAGACCAACAAGGAAATCGTAAACTATTTAACTATAACTATTGGTCATCGCCTGTAAGTTCAATTAACAATAGTACTGTTAATCATGGGTTCACTATAAACGGAGTGATGAAAGATGGTACTACAGCTACACCACAAAACATAACTTGGACAAGTGGTATCAACGGAGCAGCTACAAGCCCAATCACATTGAGCAGTTACTGGATATTCAAATTCCAAAATTCCACTAATACTTATGCTAACTGGTCTTCCGTGGGACAAAACGGAATCTTGCTTCCTGGACAAGGTTTTACTATGAAAGGAAGTGGCGTTTCAACTCCTAATCAAAACTATACTTTTGTTGGTAAACCAAATAATGGAACAATTACCTCTACTGTAGGAGCTAATAACTTAAACCTATGTGGTAACCCTTATCCTTCCGCAATTGATGCAGACCAATTTATTGATGACAATGTTGCTAGTATCAATGGTACTTTGTTCTTCTGGGAACACTTTGACACAAATTCTTCTCATAATACAATTGAGTATCAAGGTGGTTATGCAACTTATACAAAAGTAGGTGGAACAGCTCCAGTAGCTCCATTAGGAACAAGTGGTTTAGGATCGAGTAGTAAAACTCCAAATAGATTTATTCCTGTAGGACAAGGTTTCTTTGTAACGGGTTCACCTACTGGAGGAACAATTACATTTAATAATGGTCAAAGACTATTTGTGAAAGAAGATAATGAAAATTCATATTCTTTGTTCAGAACAAATGCTAACCCTACAGTTTCTTCTAGTGCAGCAAACTATAATGCTAATGACAGTTTTACAACTGAAGAGTTTATGAAATTGCGATTGGGGTACACCTCTACTAACAATTATCACAGACAAATTTTATTAGGATTTATGGAACAAAATGCAACAGCAGGATATGATGAAGGATATGATGGAATTAGCATCGAAACACTTACGAACGATATGTATTTCATTAACGGAACAAGAAAATTAAACATTAATGGTGATGGTTTCTTCAATGTAAACAACATATATCCAATTGGTGTTAAAAATGCAACTTCTGGTAATGTTACTTTCGAAATTGATGGAAAAGAAAACTTTAGCGATAGTCAAGAAATTTATATTCACGATAATGTGACCAATACATACAACAGTATCAAATCACAACCTTATCAGGTAAATCTTCCAGCAGGAATTTACGATACTCGATTTACGTTACGATTTACTAATGGATCGTCACTTGGCACAACTGACAATGAAGAAAACCAAGGAATTGCGGTATTACATTCACAATCAAATAACATGATTACTATTAAAAATGTGTTACAACAAGTGACTGTAAAATCAGTTTCATTATTCAACTTATTAGGACAACAAGTAACCAATTGGAAAATTGACAACCAAAACCAAGCCGAAATTCAACTAAAAGTATCTGATGTAAGTGCAGGAACGTATATCGTAAAAGTATTTACAGATGGTGGTGAAATCACGAAAAAAATCTTGGTTAAAAAATAATTCTATTTGCTTTTTATTTGACACTAATCTGCATTTTAAAAAAAAATCCCCATTCGGGGATTTTTTATTTTATATCTTTTGTCAAACTATTCAGAGAGTTTATGAATGAGTTCCTCACTATTTAATTGCATTTGCTCTCCAGTTTGAATGTCTTTTACCATAAAGTTCATACCGATAATTTCTTTCACTACAAATGGAATTCCACGTCGTTCTGCATGTTTAAATTGCTTATCAATCTTAGCGTTATCAGGATACATTTCGGCTTTGATGTTTTGATTTCGAAGTAATGTAATGGTTTTCATAGCGTCAAAAGTTTGGCTTTCGCCAAAATTTAAAAACAATACTTTGGTAGCAATACTAACCGTTTGTGGAAATAAATTCAATTCCTCTAAAACCAAATAAATTCTGTCTAATCCAAACGAAATTCCAACACCACTCATGTCCTTTAAACCGAAAATTCCAGTCAAATCATCATAACGACCACCGCCGCCAATGGAACCCATCGATACTCCGGTTGGCGGTGCCTCTTCAAAAATATATCAGGTATAATAATTCATTGAATGGTGTATTT
>NZ_JBKCVI010000077.1:0-9540 GCF_046317795.1 Flavobacterium sp.
AGAATGGTTGCACGATGGTGATGTGGTTGAAGCCACTGTAGAAGGTATTGGAACGATTGTAAATACGGTTAAAGAAGTATAGTAGCGCTGCAATAAATTTTACTCAAAAAAATACAAAAGGTGCATGAAATAATTATAGAATCTCCAATTGCTGTGGTATTGCTGGGCGCAGTAATTCTGGCTATTATTTATCATATTGTCATGTATTTTTATAATCGTGATGAACTATTAATTCATTATTTACTTTATCTTTTTTTTACAGGTGTCTTTGTTTTACAAAGGACAAGGTTTATATATTATTGGACTAACCCTGAAATTGAAAAAACTATTTATGACTATTTAATCGAACCATTTCAAATCATTTATTTAGCAAGTTATTTTAACTTTATTCTGCAATCAATTGAAGTTAAAAAATCAAAAAATACGTTTTTATATCATTCTTGGATAGCCATTCTCACGATTTTAATAGGATACTCAATTATTTTTGTTATCGCGAAACTCTTTTTCAAATTCGAAAATTATGGTATTTGCTTTATTGCTATTCGTGTTTTTATATTTTTCCTCACGTTTATAATGCTGTGGCAATGTTTCAGATTACGCCACATCACTTTTCAACTTTTCATATTAATCGGTAGTGCCCTATATTTTGTATTTGGGATTATAAGTTTTATATCAAACCTAAATCTATCTAACGACATGAGTATTTATCCACCCGAATGGCTAATGATAGGCAGCTTTATCGATATCATTTTCTTTTCAATAGCAATGAGTTATCGGAATAAAAAACAATTCGAAAGTATGAGTTTGGCTTTGTTAAAAGATGCAAATGAAATCATCGCAATGCAAAAAATAGTATTAGAAAAACAAACCGCTCTCGAAAATGAACGCAATAGAATTGCCCTAGACATGCATGATGATATGGGTAGTGGATTAACTAAAATAAATTATTTAAGTCAAATGGCGATTTCTAAAGTTGATTTAGATGAAAATTTGAGAAAAATCAATCAGACATCATCTGATTTAGTAACTAGCATGAGTGAAATTATATGGGCGATGAAAGAAGATAATAACACACTAGCCGATTTAATTTCTTTTGTTAAAATTGAAGCGGTGGAATACCTGGAAAGCAATAATATTGCTGTAATAATCAGTATTCCTGATAATAGCGAAAATGTAAACATCAATGGCAATAACCGAAGAAGTATTTATTTAATCATTAAAGAAGCACTTCACAATATTGTAAAACACGCACAAGCAAATCAAGTATACATTCATTTTACTCTAAGAGATGAAATGATTGAAATACACATCATAGATAATGGTGTTGGTTTTCATCAAAACAATACAACCATTGTCAATAACGGCTTGAAAAATATGGAACAAAGAGTAAAAAAGATGAACGGTACGTTGTCTATTCTATCTCAAAATGGCACAACAATTCAAGTTAGCTTACCATTGAAGGGGTTGCTTTAACCAAAATCAACCAAAAGGACTATTGACTTCACTTGAAAAAAAAGTTAATTTGCTGATAAATTAAAGCTAATGATAAACATTTGTATAATTGAAGATATTGTTGAAATTCAAAAAGGCTTACAATCTATTATAGAAAGTAACCATAAATTTCATTTACAGGCATGCTTCTTTAATGCAGAAGAAGCCATTCTCGCTTTGCCCAACTTACATCCAGATGTAGTGATTACCGATATTAACTTACCAAAAAAAAACAGGAATAGATTGTGTAGCAGAAGTAAAAAATAGTTGTCCAAACATTCAATTTATTATGTTTACGATTTATGAAGATAATGATCAGGTATTTGATGCGCTCAAAGCTGGAGCAAGCGGTTATATTCTTAAGAATACAAACCCACAAAAAATTATTGAAGCAATAATTGAACTTCATGAAGGGGGCAGCCCCATGTCACCAAAAATTGCTCGAAAAGTATTATCAACTTTTAATACCATTTCAAACAATTCAATCCTTAGCTTACTTTCTAAAAGAGAATAAGAAGTATTAGAATTATTAAGTAAAGGATTTCTTTACAAGGAAATAGCAGATAAACTTTTTATTTCGTTGAGTACAGTCAAACGACACTTAAACCATATTTATTCCAAACTGCAAGTTCAAAACAAAACCGAAGCTGTAAATAAATTATATGGCAAAAGCTAAAAAATGATACAAAAGGTTGATTGACATAGCTAATTAATTTTTATAGGTTTACCTAAAAAATATAGCTTTGAAAAAGATTTATACTTCATTAATTATAGCTTTTTTTATTAGCAACAGCTACTCACAAGTTGGTATCGGGACTACTAACCCAGATGCGTCTTCTATTTTGGATATAAATTCAAATTCTTCTGGACTTCTTATACCGAGAGTTAATTTAAGTGATGTCACAAATGCAACATCTCCCATAGTATCTCCAGCAGCGAGTCTTTTAGTATACAATACAAATCCATTTTTAGTTGGCGGAAATGGCGTAGGTTATTATTATTGGAATGGTTCCTTTTGGGCAAAATTAGTTTCTACCAATGATGAAAAGTGGAACAGAAATGGTTTTGGACAACTTTATCCAACTAACGTAAATGACTACGTTGGCATTGGCACCAATAATCCGTTTACAAATTTGCATATTGTGTCCAGTTCATCTAATCCTGTAATTTTTGATGGTGGCGATGATTTGTATATTTCCTTTGCTGAAAACGGAAACTTCAGGGGTTATTTTGGAAGTTATGCTGGTAACGCAAGTGACATCGAATTTGGCACATATAGTGGAAATTTTGGCTCCCTCCACTTAACTACAAATAACACCCCAAAACTAACTGTTTTGAATAATGGAAATGTCGGCATTGGCACAACAAACCCTTCAACAAAACTCGATGTTCAAGGAGGAAATGCAGCTATAAATAATACGATAATTGGAGAAATGGGTTTTGGTAGTATTTGGGCAGGTTTTGCTCATCAAAACCAAGCAAACGCAACTGGATATGGTTTTTTACATTCTAATGATGGGAACTTTGCTCTTATAAATAAAGAAAATACTGGTGTAGGATATATTGGCTTTAGAGTTGGAAACATCGATAAGGCAGTTATTACTAATGATGGTAATATGGGAATAGGAATTACAAATCCTTCTCAAAAACTAGACGTTATAGGAAAAGTAAAAATTACCGATGGAACTCAAGCAGCAGGAAGAATTTTAGCTTCTGATGCGAATGGAGTGGGTACTTGGGTCAATAGTAGTGCAATAAAACCCGCCGTTATTGGAGTATTTGCTGGTGGTGGTGCTAGCTTTGGAAACGGAACTCCCGTAGGCACACAAAGTGCGATGAATTATTGTAATGTTTATATCGATTTACCTCCCGGTAAGTGGATTGTATTTGGCACCTATCTTCTTGCAGGAGCAACTACCCTTTCTAGCGGTCAAAGTATCTTTGTAAGAACAACACTATCGACAAGCAATATATTTGTTTCAAATCCAGATATTGTTTCTGGTGCATTAATTTCGGGCATATTAGCGGGGCCAACTGATTTTGGTTTAGCCAATGGACAAACTGTAATCAATAACACTAGCGGAAGTACCAAACGCTATTACATGTGGGCAAATATCCAAAAATATGGTTCTGTAGCAACCTCGTACAGTATGTCGGGGGTAGGAAGCAATTTTTGGGCAGAAAATCAACTTTCAGCGATTCCAACAAATTAATTTAACATGAGTTCGATAGTAGCTTTTTAAAAAAATGGTGTTAACAATTAAATCTAATAGTTTACTTTTTTACGGTTGTAACATAAAAAAGTAAATGTGAAAAAATTTTAATCTAATAAGAAATTAAGTTTTATGCTACTTAATTCCCTTAACTATGGTAATGGTTTAAATTAAGTTTTATTCGTATAAATAGAGTTAATTCCTAGAGACAAAGTTCTAGTTTTCTGTCTTGAAGAAGAGAGATATTATCGTCACAAATATTTATTTGATTAATCATATCTTATTTTCCAGAAATAACTTTTAAGCACTAAACCACAGCTTTTTGACAAATCTGCGTTAAGCTCTAATGCTACTAAAATGTTTTATCCAATGCGAAGAAAAAAAAACTATTTCAAATTTGATTATTTTATTTCCTCAATATCTTCCAATTGCCAAGTCTTATCAAAGTAAGCTTCAGTTGGTCCGTAAAAACGGAAGTATGGAAACCAACCTTTGCCTGGTAGTGTTTTAATATAATTTTTATTAGCGCCTTTAGGTTTTGTAGGACCAAAGTAAATATCAACAGAGCCATCAGCATTTTTCTCAATATCTTTTCTGGAAGACATGTCTGCAGAACCTTGATCGGTTACCAATGGACCTCTAGTAACATTATCATACAAGGTAATAGACCAAAATTGTTTAACTGGTGCATTGGCTGGAACATGAAAATGGTAACTCTTTGAACCCACAAGCCATTTGCCTGCTTTGTCTTTTGAAGTTTCCAGATAAACCTGACCAAATCCTAATATTCTTCCTTGCATTCCTGTACTGTTTCCAATGGCTTCATAAAACCATGAAGCTCTTTGATCCAGTTGGGTATAATTACTATCTTCTTGATTTAATTCAACCATGTTAGCATACTCCCAATGCTTGTCCTTCCATACAATTGAACCGGCAAATCTTTTTTCATAAGCATTGGCCCGAGCGGTCAATTCACCCACCATGGCCGCCTCGTTCAGAATTTTGGTCAAGCGCTCATCCGGTTGAAAAGCTTTACCTTTTTCAATTCCAAGTGAAGCCATCATACCATAAATAACCCTATCACGGGTTTGCACAGGTTCTGGTTCAAGCGCATCAGCCACCATTTTAAAATAGTTCGCATCAGTAGGTTGTGCAGATGTCCATGCTTTACCATTTACAGGAACAAAATTGGTTACAGTGGCCTTAGATCTGTCGTTCCAACTGTAAATTTTAAATTTCCTAATAGTTTCCTCAGCAATTTTTGGGTCTGGGTCTAATGCTCTGGTACCAAACCATACTTGTACAGTAGGAGAAATATAAACCCTATAACCTGGGACAGCTATCATTTTAGAACCAGGAGGAAGAAATAGATATTTTCCTCCTGCACCTTTATCGGGTCCGGTTTGACCAATATCTGTGATGGGCTGCTGCCAAAGATCAAGCAGTCCACCCGCTATTAATCCAGCTGGTGCATCTATTACGAAAGCTCCTTGCTTGCTGAAGTTCCAAAAACTAAACGCATACAACGTTGTAATGTTAGGTGTCAGCATGCCACTTTTATCTTTAAGGTCAAAAAACATCGATATCTCACCGTCTTTTATACCAAGTTGATCTCGTTGTGCAAGGTGTAAACCATGAAATCCAACCATTGGCAATGCCCAAGTGTGTATTTGGCAAGCCCTTTGAAAATCCCTTTCGTCATAGAGTTTAGTAATAGCATCTTCTGAAGGATAACCACTTTCTAATTTTAAATCACCAAAGCGAGTAACAATATTGTCACCTGTTTGTGTTTGCTCAGTATTATCGGTGTTGGAAGTTGCTACTTTATCTTTCTGATTGCAACTGAAAGTAATTGTTACTAATAATAAAGATAGTAATCTTGCGATTTTAGTATTGTTTTTCATTTATTTGATATTAAATTAATGTTTTCCTATAATATATTTAAACAAACTACATTTAGAAATTAAATGATAAAATGTTTTGATTAAGCAAAGTACCTACCTACTTAATAAACTCAACTTTCTGAACTTCTTCATTAATGCTATCAAAGAAACCTTGTTCGTTCATCCAATCATCACTAAAAACTTTGCTCATATAACGAGAACCGTGATCAGGGAAAATCGCAATTACATTACTGTTTTCATCAAACTCACCTTCTTCGGCATATTGCTTGATGGCTTGCATGACAGCACCCGAAGTGTATCCCACAAACAACCCTTCTTTTTTAACAATTTCTCTGGTAGTGTGCGCACTTTCTTCATCGGTAACTTTCATAAAGTGATCAATTACATCAAAATCAGTCGCAGTTGGAATTAAGTTTTTACCTAATCCTTCTATTCTGTATGGATAAATTTCATCGGCATCAAACTCCTTGGTTTCGTGGTATTTTTTTAAAACCGAACCAAAAGCATCAACACCAAGAATTCTAATATTTGGATTTTTTTCTTTTAAATATTTTGCAGCACCTGATATAGTTCCACCAGTTCCGCTACAGGCAATTAAATGGGTGATTTGCCCATTGGTTTGCTCCCAAATTTCTGGACCTGTAGATTTGTAATGGGCATCAATGTTTAATTGATTAAAATATTGATTGATGTACACAGAACCTTTTGTTTCTTCGTGTAAACGCTTTGCTACATTATAGTAGGAACGCTCATCATCAGCAGAAACATGTGCAGGGCAAACATACACTTTGGCACCTAAGCTCCGAAGCATGTCAATTTTATCTAAAGAGGATTTAGAACTTACCGCTAAAATACAATTATACCCTTTAATAATACTAACCATAGCTAAACTAAAGCCAGTATTCCCCGAAGTAGTCTCAATAATAGTGTCTCCTGGAGATAGAATACCTTGTTTTTCAGCTTCTTCTATAATATATAATGCAATTCTGTCTTTAGTAGAATGACCAGGGTTGAAGGCTTCAACCTTAGCATAAAAATTTCCTTGTAAAGATTCGGTGATTTTATTAAGTCTAATGAGCGGTGTATTCCCTATTAATCCTAATACATTATCGTAAGCTTTTATATTTTCTTTCATAAAATAAATTAGTCAAGGCATGGTTTAAAGACTTTTTATAGCCATATAAACTTTGCAAATTTAATAAAAAATATTTTAAACTATCTTTTTATTCCTTCTAAATCTAATAAAAAACTGTATTCTTTAGCGATTTCCTTAATGGCCTCATACCTTCCCGACGCACCACCATGACCAGCATCCATATTGGTATCCAAATATAATTGATTATTATCAGTTTTCAAAACTCTTAATTTGGCAACCCATTTTACTGGTTCCCAGTACTGTACCTGAGAATCGTGCAATCCAGTTGCAATATACATATTGGGATAGTTTTGTGCCGTTACATTGTCGTATGGTGAATAGGAAAGCATATAATCATAATATTTTTTTACATTTGGATTTCCCCATTCGTCATATTCACCGGTAGTCAATGGAATGGTTTCGTCTAACATTGTTGTTACCACATCTACAAAGGGCACTTGTGCAATTACACCATGGTATAACTCTGGGGAAATATTTACAATTGCACCCATTAATAATCCTCCAGCCGAACCACCTTCGGCATACAAATGGCTAGGTGAAGTATATTTTTCGGATATTAAAAACTTGGAACAATCAATAAAATCGGTAAACGTATTTTTCTTCTTTAATAACTTTCCGTTTTCATACCAAGGACGACCTAAATCTTCACCACCTCGGATGTGAGCAATAGCAAAAATAAATCCCCTGTCCAAAAGCGATAATCGAACAGAAGAAAAATGACAATCCATCGTAACACCATAGGATCCATAGCCGTATAGTAAAGTTGGATTTGCACCCTCTTTTTTCATTCCTTTTCGATAAACCATAGAAATGGGCACTTTTGCTCCATCTGTTGCGGTAGACCAAATTCTTTCTTCTTGATAATTATTCTTATCAAATTTACTATCGAAATCTCGGGACAAAACTTCCTGTTCTTTTAGGATTGTCTTTTGCTTTGTTTGCATGTCAAAATCAATAACCGAAGTTGGTGTGGCTAATGATTGGTAACCATAACGCAAGATTGGAGTATCAAAATCCAAATTGGTGGTGGTATATGCCATATAGGTTTCGCTTTCAAAAGGCAAATAGTACTCTCCTTCTCCACCCCAAGGAATAATTCTGATTTTATTCAAACCGTCAGCACGTTCAGAAACCACTAGATAATCTTTAAAAATGTCAATATCTTCCAACAAAACATCTTCTCTGTGCGCAATCACATCAACCCAGTTTTCTTTTGAAGTCTGGGCTTCTGGAGTTTTCATTAGCTTAAAATTAGTGGCTTTATCCTTATTCGTTACGATATAAAAATGGTCACCATAATGCGACATCGAGTATTCTAACCCACGAGTTCTTTTTTGAAAGACTTTAAATTTTGCATCTGGAGTTTCTGATAAAACCGTTTGGTATTCGGTAGTTAGCGTACTACTGAAATTAATAATAATGTATTTTTTTGATTTCGATTTATAAACAGAAACATCAAAAGTGTCATCTTTCTCAAAATAAACTAAGGTGTCATCTTCAGCAGTTGTACCCACTTTATGTTTATAAATTTTGTCGGCACGAAGCGTAACTTCATCTTTTCGAGAATAAAATAAGGTTTTGTTATCACTTGCCCATGTGGCGCCACCAGTAGTGTTTTCGAGTTTTACAGGAAGAATTTCGCCCGTTATTAAATTCTTAATTTGAATGGTATATTGCCTTCTTGAAACAGTATCAACACCAAAACTTGCCCAAATATTGTCTTCACTTATGCTCAATCCTGATAAGTTAAAATAAGCATGCCCTTGTGCCATTTCATTACAATCAAAAAGGATTTCTTCCTTTGCTTGTAAATTTCCTTTTTTTCTAGAATGAATGGGATAATCTTTTCCTTTTTCAAATCGGGTTATGTAATAATAACCGTTGTAAAAATAAGGAACCGACTCATCGTCTTCCTTAATGCGGGCTTTCATTTCCTCAAACAACTCTTTTTGAAAATCCTTTGTGTGAGCAGTTGATTGTTGGTAGTATTCGTTTTCTTGATTGAGATAATCAACTACCTCAGGGTTTTCCCGATTGTTTAACCAATAATAATTGTCGGTACGAATATGACCGTGTTTCTCCAACGAATGAGGAATAATTGAAGCATTTGGCGGTAACACTATAGTTTCGGGCATTGAATATATTATTTTAAATTACAAAAATAATGATACTCTTTATAGTGTTTCTAAATTTAAAATAAAGTTATGCACTTAAAAATTAACAGTTTTATACCTAAATTTCAATGTTTTCCAAAGTTTCCAATACATATTCATGCATTACTTGTCTGTAATCTAAATGGGTTACCATTCTTAGTTTTCCTTTGGCTAGCAAACTTATTGAAATCCCTTTTTGTTTTAACTTATCAATCACTAGTTGATCTTGAACAGGAGGTTGAGCCGAGAACACCACAATATTAGTTTCGACTGGTTCCACTTTTTCAACCCAATTGCATTGTTCGAGTTGTATTCCTAATTCCTTCGCTCTTCTATGGTCGTCTTCTAATCGATTAATATTGTTTTCCAAAGCATAAATTCCGGCTGCTGCCAAATAACCCGATTGACGCATATTGCCTCCAAATATTTTTCGAATACGCAACGCTCTATGAATTGTTGCAGCATCAGAGACTAAAACTGAACCTATTGGACATCCCAAACCTTTGGAAAAACAAACTGAAATGGTATCAAATAGTTCTCCAAATTGCTTTGGCTGTTGATTTTTTGCAACCAAAGCATTCAATAATCTTTCTCACTCATGATGGTATTTCATGTTATGTTTG
>NZ_JBKCVI010000078.1:0-11906 GCF_046317795.1 Flavobacterium sp.
TTTGTGAACAATGTATTGACTAAAATAGCCAAAGCAAATGGAATAGAAGTTGCGCCAAAAGAACCAACATTACCAATTTGGAAAGCATTTGCTAAAAACCAATTTTTGGTTTTTGTTTCCTCTGTTTTCTTATTATTAGCGAGTGGCTATTTCTTTTATGGATGGGTAATGCAAATAGGTGTTGACCAAGATTATGCGCCGATACAACCAATTCATTATTCTCACAGAATTCACGCGGGAAGCAATGGTATCAATTGTCAGTATTGTCACTCTGCAGCACGCGTTAGTAAAAATGGTGGTATTCCTTCATTAAATGTATGTATGAACTGCCACAAAAACATTGCCGAAGTTGCAGATACTACTGCAACCCCAGAATACACAAAAGCATTCTATGACGGAGAAATCCAAAAATTATATGATGCTGTGGGTTGGGATAAAGCAAATCAAAAATATACAGGAAAAACAAAACCGGTAAAATGGGTACGTATTCATAACTTGCCTGATTTTGCTTATTTCAATCACTCGCAACACGTAACCGTTGCTGGTATTGAATGTCAAAAATGTCACGGTCCAGTTCAAGAATATGAAATCCAAAAACAATTTGCTCCATTAACCATGGGTTGGTGTATTAAATGTCACCGCGAAACAGATGTTAAGATGGAAGGCAATGCCTATTACACAAAAATTCATGATGAACTTTCAAAAAAATATGGTGTAGACAAATTGACTGCAGCACAAATGGGAGGTTTAGAATGTGGTAAGTGTCACTACTAATAAAATAATTTAAGAAGCTAATATTTATATACGATGTCATCGAACAAAAAATACTGGAAAAGTGTTGAGGAACTAAACGAAAATAGTTCTATTGTTGAGACGCTAAGAAATAATGAATTTGTAGAAGCAATTCCAACAGATGAATTCCTTTCAGACAAAGATTCATTATCATCTTCCTCAACAACTCGTCGTGATTTCTTGAAATACGTTGGATTTAGTACCGCAGCTGCTACGTTGGCGGCTTGCGAAGGTCCAGTACATAAGTCTATACCATACGTTTTACAACCAGAACAAATTATTCCAGGTGTTGCTGATTATTATGCAACGTCTATGTTTGATGGTTTTGATTTTGCTAATTTATTAGTAAAAACTCGTGAAGGTCGTCCGATAAAAATTGAAAACAATACCATAGCTGGAGCTAAGTTTACTGCTAATGCCAGAGTTCACGCTTCGGTATTATCATTATATGACAGTATGCGTCTTAAAGTAACTAAAGTTGCTCAAAAAGAGGCAAATTGGCAAGAAGCTGATTTGAAAATCAAAGCCAGTTTGGCTGATGCAAAAGCAAAAGGTGGACAAGTTGTATTACTAACCAATACATTAGCAAGTCCTTCTACAGAAAAATTAATCGCTGAATTTATTGCAAAAAACCCAACGGCAAAACACGTTGTGTATGATGCAGTTTCAGAGTCGGCTGCTTTAGATGCTTTTGAAACAGTTTATGGCGAAAGAGCTTTAGTTGATTATGATTTTTCAAAAGCCAATACAATTGTTGCTATCGGTGCCGATTTCTTAGGCGATTGGCAAGGTGGAGGATTTGATAGTGGTTATGCCCAGGGAAGAATTCCTCAAGCAGGAAAAATGTCAAAACACTTTCAGTTTGAAGCCAATATGACATTATCTGGTGCTGCTGCTGATAAAAGAGTACCGATGACTGTGGCAAATCAAAAACAAGCTTTAGTTAAAATATACAATATAATTACCGGTTCTTCTGTTGCAACTGGAAAATTAGCCAATGAAGATGTTGTTATTAATGCAGCAAAACAATTAAAAGCTGCAGGAAGCAAAGGTCTTCTAGTTTCAGGTATTCAAGATAAAAATGCACAACTTTTAGTTTTGGCAATTAACCAAGCATTATCTAGTGAAGCATTTTCTACTATTGGAACACGCCAAATTAGAAAAGGTTCTAACGAAAAAGTGGCGCAATTGGTTGCTGATATGAATGCAGGAAGTGTTCATACCTTAATTATGAGTGGTGTAAATCCAGTGTATACTTTGGCAAATAGCGCCGCTTTTGTTAGCGGATTGAAAAAAGTAAAATTATCGGTAGCGTTCTCTTTGAGAGAAGACGAAACAGCATCGATTTCCAATATTGCAGTTCCGGCACCACATTATTTAGAAAGCTGGAATGATTTGGTCTTGACAAAAGGAACGTATTCTTTAACCCAACCAACTATTCGTCCCTTATTCAGTTCAAAACAATTTCAAGAAGGATTATTGTCGTGGAATGGCAACAGTGCTTCCTATTATGATTACATAAAAGGTACTGCTTCAGGTTATACAAATGGTGGAAGTTGGAACAAAACAGTTCACGACGGAATTTATGTTGGAGTTCCATCTGCCGCATCCAGTGGTTCTGCTGATTTTTCCGCTGCAGCTAATGCTTTATCACAATCAAAAACAGCAAGCGGATTTGAATTGGTATTGTATACCAAAACAGGTTTAGGCGATGGTCAACAAGCTAATAATCCTTGGTTACAAGAATTGCCAGACCCAATTACAAGAGTGTCTTGGGATAATTATGTAACTATTTCTAAAGCAGATGCCGAGAAATTAGAATTAGAAAACAAAATTGTAGCTAACGGTGGGCTTAACGGGAGTTATGCTACATTAGAAGCAAATGGAACTAAACTACAAGTTCCAGTAATTGTTCAACCTGGACAAGCAATCGGAACTTTAGGTTTGGCTTTGGGGTATGGTAAAAAAGCCGCTTTAAAAGAAGAAATGCAAGTGGGTGTAAATGCCTATGCTTTATATGCTAACTTTAATAATGTGCAAACAGTTTCTATCAAAAAAGCAGACGGCGAACATGAATTTGCTTGTGTTCAGTCTCAAAAAACGTTGATGGGAAGAGGTGATATTATCAAAGAAACCACTTTAACCATTTTCAATGCAAAATATAATGAGCCAGAAATTTGGAATCCAGTTCCAAAGGTTTCATTAGATCACAAAGAAATAGAAGCAACAAAAGTTGATTTATGGGAGTCTTTTGATCGTTCAGTTGGACATCATTTTAACTTGTCAATCGATTTGAACGCTTGTACCGGTTGTGGTGCTTGTGTTATTGCTTGTCATGCCGAAAACAATGTACCTGTTGTTGGAAAATCAGAAATAAGAAGAAGCCGTGATATGCACTGGTTGCGTATTGACCGATATTATTCTTCTGAAGATACTTTTGAAGGCGACAATAAGAAGAAAAAAGAATTTGATGGTTTGTTTGGCGAAAAAGGATCTTTAGGAGGATTTGGAGAAATGGAAAAACCAGCTGACAATCCACAAGTTGTTTTCCAACCCGTTATGTGTCAACATTGTAATCATGCTCCATGTGAAACAGTTTGTCCTGTTGCTGCAACGTCACATTCACGTCAAGGTCAAAACCACATGGCCTACAACCGTTGTGTAGGGACACGTTATTGTGCCAACAACTGTCCGTATAAAGTACGACGTTTCAACTGGTTTTTATATAATAATAATGATGAATTTGATTTCCACATGAATAATGATTTAGGACGTATGGTTATCAATCCAGATGTAAATGTTCGTTCTCGTGGAGTAATGGAAAAATGTTCGATGTGTATTCAAAAAACACAATCAACCATACTAACAGCAAAACGCGAAGGAAGAGAAGTTGCAACAGATGAATTTTCGACAGCTTGCTCCAGTGCTTGTGCTCCAGGTGCTATAAAATTTGGGGATATCAATAATAAAGCTGACAAAATAACGGAATTAGTTGCCGATAAAAGAGCGTATCACTTGTTAGAAAGTGTTGGAACTAAACCCAATGTGGTTTACCAAGTTAAAGTAAGAAATATTTAAGAAAATAAGTTGGAAGATAGAAGACGGAAGTCAGAAATTATAAAACCTAAAAATAATTATAAAGTAAAATATTGATTGAATTTGCTTTTTTAAAAAAATCGTAAATCTAAAATCATAAATCTAAAATAAAAATATGTCGTCTCATTACGAAGCACCCATTAGAAAACCCTTAGTTATAGGTGATAAATCATATCACGATGTAACAGTAGATGTAGCTGCTCCAGTAGAAGGAAGAGCCAATAAACAGTGGTGGACTGTATTTTCTATCGCATTAGCTGCTTTCCTCTGGGGAATAGCTTGTATCACGTATACAATTTCTACAGGTATTGGAACCTGGGGTTTAAATAAAACAGTTGGTTGGGCTTGGGATATTACTAACTTCGTATGGTGGGTTGGTATTGGTCACGCAGGTACACTTATCTCCGCCGTATTATTATTATTCCGTCAACGATGGAGAATGGCGATTAACCGTTCTGCGGAAGCGATGACCATTTTCTCGGTAATTCAAGCGGGTTTATTTCCAATAATTCACATGGGTCGTCCATGGTTGGCGTATTGGGTTGTGCCAATTCCAAACCAATTCGGTTCGTTGTGGGTTAACTTTAACTCACCATTGCTTTGGGACGTATTTGCAATCTCTACCTATCTTTCGGTTTCATTGGTTTTCTGGTGGACAGGTTTATTGCCCGATTTTGCTATGCTTAGAGACCGAGCAGTAACTCCTTTTAATAAGAAAATTTATTCTATACTATCTTTTGGATGGAGCGGAAGAGCGAAAGATTGGCAACGTTTTGAAGAAGTATCTTTGGTTTTGGCAGGGTTAGCTACTCCATTAGTATTATCGGTTCACACAATTGTATCCTTTGACTTCGCCACTTCTGTAATTCCAGGTTGGCACACCACCATTTTTCCACCTTACTTTGTTGCTGGTGCTGTATTCTCTGGATTTGCTATGGTAAACACCTTGCTTATTATTATGAGAAAAGTATCAAACCTAGAAGCATATATCACCATCCAACATATCGAATTAATGAATATTGTAATCATGATTACAGGTTCTATTGTTGGGGTTGCCTATATTACAGAGTTATTCGTAGCTTGGTATTCGGGAGTTGAATATGAACAATATGCGTTCTTGAATAGAGCTACTGGACCTTACTGGTGGGCCTATTGGTCGATGATGACTTGTAATGTTTTCTCACCTCAGTTTATGTGGTTTAAGAAATTAAGAACAAGTATTATGTTTTCATTTATTATTTCTATTGTAGTAAATATAGGTATGTGGTTTGAACGTTTTGTAATTATCGTAACCTCATTACACAGAGATTATCTTCCATCATCATGGACAATGTTCCAACCTACATTTGTAGATATTGGAATATTTATTGGCACAATTGGTTTCTTTTTTGTTTTATTCTTGTTATATGCTAGAACTTTCCCAGTGATTGCTCAAGCTGAGGTTAAAACAATCTTGAAATCATCGGGAGAAAATTATAAAAAACAAAGAGAATTAGAAGGTCATAATCATTCAGATAAACATTAATAATTGCGATGAGTAGTAATAAAGTAATACACGCTATATATAATGATGATGATATATTAATGGACGCAGTTCACAAAACAAGAGCTGCACATCATCACATTGAAGAAGTTTTTACACCATTCCCTGTTCACGGGTTGGATAAAGCTATGGGAATTGCGCCAACACGATTAGCTATTTGTGCTTTCATTTATGGATGTATCGGTTTAAGTGTAGCTACCATAATGATGAATTATATCATGATTGAAGATTGGCCTCAGGATATTGGAGGAAAACCAAGTTTTGCTTACTATCAAAATATGCCAGCTTTCGTTCCAGTTATGTTTGAAATGACAGTGTTTTTCGCAGCGCATTTAATGGTTATTACTTTTTATATGAGAAGCAGATTATGGCCATTCAAACAAGCCGAAAATCCGGATGTAAGAACTACTGATGATCATTTTTTGATGGAAGTTGCCATACATGATAATGAAGCGGAATTAGTTAAATTCTTCCAAAATACAGGAGCAGTAGAAGTTAAAGTAATTGATACCCATTAATAATAAATATGAAAAGTTTACTTAAAATAGCATTTGTATTAGGTATAATCGTTTCCTTTTCATCATGTAAAGATGATTTGAAACCGAACTATCAATACATGCCCAACATGTACGAGTCTGTGGCGTATGAAACCTATTCAGAGTCTGATGCTTTCAATTCTCCAACTGGTTTAAAAGGTAAAGAAGGGCAATTGCCTGCTAATGGTTCTATTAAAAGAGGATTTGTACCATATGAATATCCAAATACACCTGAAGCACTAGCTTCAATAAAAGCATTAAATCCTAAATCACCACTAGATTCATCTCAAGTTGATATGAAAAAAGCAGAACAACTTTATGCAATATATTGTGCTATATGTCATGGAACTGAAGGAAATGGTAAAGGAAAATTAGTAACCCAAGAAAAATTTTTAGGTGTGCCTAGTTATGCTGACAGAGTGATAAACGAAGCAAGCATTTTCCACGTTGTAACATATGGTTTGAACTCAATGGGTTCTCATGCTAATCAATTAAGCCAAGAAGAACGTTGGCAGGTTGCAGCTTATGTTATGCAGCTAAAAAGTAAATTATAATTCTAGAACAAACAGATAGTTAAAGCTATGTATACATTTTCAAGTAAATTAAAAACATTCTCTTATATTCTGATGCTTGTTGGTGTCCTTGGTATAGGTTATGGTTTTTTCGCTGCACCAAAAACTATTAAAGAGGTAGAGACAATTCTGAAAGCAGAGGAAACTCATCACGAAGGCGGACATGAAGCCACAGCAGCGCATCACGATGCTAAAGCAGAATCTCATCACACTACTACAAATCATGAAGAAGTTGCTAACACTGCTATTGACTCAAAAGTTGATCATACCGAAGCGGTTTCCTCAGTAAAAGATACAATTGCTAAAACAACGTCAACAAATCATGAAGAACACATGAGTAACACCATTGGTGTTAAGAACGAAGAAGCAAATAAACATATTGAACATAAAGAACATGTTGAACACGTTTTTCATCAATTGCAAAACAAACCTTGGGCAGCTTTATATGTAGCTTGTATATTTTTTATGTTAATTTCACTTGGAGCTTTAGCTTTTTATGCCATTCAACAAGTGGCACAAGCGGGTTGGTCTCCAGTATTATTTAGAGTAATGCAAGGAATTACTGCCTATTTATTGCCTGGTTCAATTATCTTTTTTATATTATTATTGTTGTCAGGGTTTCACTTAAACCATCTTTTTGTTTGGATGGCTGACGGAATAACAGATCCTACAAAGCCCAACTATGATCACTTGATTGCTGGTAAATCAGGATATTTGAATTTTCCTTTCTGGATAATTAGAGCATTGTTGTTTTTAACTGTTTGGAATTTATACAGGTATTACTCTAGAAAAAATTGTTTAGCACAAGACGAGTCAAATGACAATAGTTTTTACAAAAAGAATTTCAAATTGTCAGCAGCATTCTTAGTATTCTTTATTGTTTCTGAATCTATAATGTCTTGGGATTGGATTATGTCAGTTGACCCGCATTGGTTCAGTACATTATTTGGATGGTACGTTTTTGCAAGCTTCTTTGTGAGTGGTATTACGACTATTCAAATGGTCACCATATATTTAAAATCAAAAGGATATTTAGAAAATGTGAACTCAAGCCACATTCACGATTTATCTAAATTTATGTTCGGTATTAGTGTGTTCTGGACTTATTTATGGTTCTCCCAATTTATGTTGATTTGGTATGCTAACATACCTGAAGAAGTTACCTATTTTGTTACCAGAATTAATGATTATGGTATTACTTTTTGGGGCGCAGTTGTAATGAATTTTATTTTCCCAATATTACTTTTAATCAATACCGATTTCAAACGTATATTTTGGATTATTGTAATGGCAGGTATCATCATTTTAATTGGACATTATGTTGATTTCTTCAATATGATTATGCCAGCAACAGTTGGAGACAGATGGTTTATTGGAATACCTGAAATTTCATCATTAGCTTTCTTTTTAGGATTATTCATTTATGTTGTATTCAGTGCTTTGACTAAAGCTCCATTGGTACCAAAACGAAATCCTTTCATTGAAGAAAGTAAACATTTTCATTATTAATATTTAAAGTAAATTACAAATGACAACTTTTATGATACTTATAGTTGTAGTTTTATTGGCAGTTGCGCTTTGGCAGTTAACTAAAATTTTTCACTTAACACAGGTTGGAAGAAGAGTAGATGACAGTCCAGTTGCAACAGATAATGATAATAAAGTTAATGGTTATTTAATGTTTGCATTTTTAGGTTTTATTTACTTAACAACAATTTACTGCCTATTAAATTACGGACATTTTCCTTTGATGAGCGATGCTGCTTCTGAACATGGACCAGAAGTGGATAATCTGATGATGATTACCATGGTCTTGATTTTATTTGTTCAAACGATCACCCAAGCATTATTACATTATTTTGCTTTTAAATATAGAGGGAAACAAGGACAAAAAGCATTTTATTTTGCCGACAATAATAAACTAGAATTTATTTGGAGTGTTATTCCAGCTATTGTTTTAGCAGGATTAATTCTATATGGTTTATATGCTTGGACAAACATCATGTTTGTTGATGATAAAGATGCCGATGACGCTATTGTTATCGAACTTTATGCGCAACAATTCAAATGGGAAGCTAGGTATGCTGGAAATGATAAAGTTTTGGGTAAAGCTAATGTTAGATACATAGAAGGAGTAAATAATTTAGGGGTTGATTTATCTGACCCTAATGCTCAGGATGATTTCGCTTCAACAGAATTACATATTCCGAAAGGAAAAAGAATAATATTCAAAATGCGTTCACAAGATGTGTTGCACTCTGCTTACATGCCACATTTCAGAGCTCAAATGAATTGTGTGCCAGGAATGGTGACTAGTTTTTCATTCATTCCATCTGTAACTACTGCAGAAATGAGAGATAAACCAGCCATGATTGAAAAAGTAGCTAACATTAACGCTATACGTGCAAAGAAAAGTATTGATCTTGTGGCAAACGGTCAAGTTGCCCTTGATCCTTACACTTTTGATTTCTTGTTATTATGTAACAAGATTTGTGGAACGTCTCATTACAATATGCAAATGAAGATTGTAGTTGATACACCTGAAGAATATAAAGCTTGGTTAAAAGATAGAAAGACAATTGTTCAAGCAGTTAAAAATGCTGCTGATGAAGCAAAAGCTTCTGAAGTAGCAGCGTCTCAAACTAAAGATTCAATAACTGCAAAAAGCAATGACACTACTGTAGTTGCTCAAGCAGAAATGAAATAGTAATAAAATTTAAAAGTTTACCCATATGTCAGCAGAAGCTCACAACCACGAACACGGTCACGACGAACACGAACACCACCATAAAGATACGTTCATTACTAAATACATTTTTAGTATTGACCACAAAATGATTGCCAAACAATACTTATTAACGGGTATCATTATGGGTGTAATTGGTGTTGGAATGTCATTGCTTTTCAGAATGCAATTGGCTTGGCCAGAACAGTCATTTAAAATATTTAGTTTTTTCTTAGGTGAAAAAATGGCGCCAGGAGGAGTGATGTCAAATGAAACGTATCTTTCTTTGATTACCATTCACGGAACCATCATGGTTTTCTTTGTATTAACTGCCGCTTTAAGTGGAACTTTTAGTAATCTTTTGATTCCCCTTCAAATTGGGGCAAGAGATATGGCATCAGGAATATTAAACATGATTTCCTATTGGTTGTTTTTTGTTTCAAGTGTTGTAATGGTTTCTTCGCTTTTTGTGGAATCTGGACCGGCATCGGCAGGATGGACAATTTATCCACCATTAAGCGCGCTACCACAAGCCATTCCGGGTTCGGGAACAGGTATGACCTTATGGTTAGTTTCGATGGCTATATTCATTGCGGCCTCGCTTTTAGGATCCTTAAATTATATTGTAACTGTAATTAATTTAAGAACAAAAGGAATGTCAATGACAAGATTGCCTCTGACTATATGGGCTTTCTTAATTACTGCTATCATTGGTGTTATTTCTTTCCCAGTTTTATTATCAGCAGCATTGATGTTGATTATGGATAGAAGTTTTGGAACGTCTTTCTTCTTGTCGGATATATATATTGCTGGTGAAGTATTGCATTATCAAGGAGGTTCTCCAGTATTATTTGAACATTTATTTTGGTTCCTTGGGCATCCAGAAGTATATATTATCTTGTTACCTGCATTAGGAATCACTTCCGAAGTTATAGCCACTAACTCTCGTAAACCAATCTTTGGCTACAGAGCGATGATCATGTCGCTAATTGCGATAGCATTTTTGTCAACCATCGTTTGGGGTCACCACATGTTTATTTCTGGGATGAATCCATTCCTTGGTTCGGTATTCACATTTACCACTTTATTAATTGCGATACCTTCTGCGGTAAAAGCATTTAATTATATCACTACGCTTTGGAAAGGAAACTTGCAATTAAATCCTGCGATGTTATTTTCAATTGGATTGGTTTCTACTTTCATCACAGGAGGTTTAACGGGAATCATTTTGGGAGATAGTACTTTGGATATTAACGTTCACGATACGTATTTCGTAGTAGCACACTTCCACTTGGTAATGGGTATTTCAGCTCTTTACGGAATGTTTGCTGGAATTTATCATTGGTTCCCAAAAATGTTCGGAAGAATGATGAACAAAAACTTAGGATACATTCACTTTTGGGTCACTGCAGTTAGTGCTTATGGAGTTTTCTTCCCAATGCACTTCATCGGAATGGCAGGTTTACCACGACGATATTATACCAACACCAACTTCCCTTTATTTGACGATTTGCAAAATGTTAATGTTATCATTACCGTTTTTGCTTTAGTTGGTGGTGCGTTCCAGCTGGTATTCCTTTATAACTTCTTTAGTAGTATTTTCTACGGAAAAAGAACAGTACAAAACCCATGGAAATCGACCACACTGGAATGGACAGCGCCAATAGAACACATACATGGTAACTGGCATGGAGAAATTCCTCATGTTCACAGATGGCCTTATGATTACAGCAAACCAGGACACGAAGATGATTTTGTTCCGCAAAATGTACCAATGAAAGAAGGTGAAGAACAACTACACCACTAATTAATTGCTATAAAAAAACCACAAATGCCTTTCCTTTCGAAAGGCATTTTTATTTGCAACCAACTTTGTTATATATTTGTAGTATGAACGAAAACTTAAATCCAACTAACGATAATTTTAATCCTGAAGAACTTGATCTAGAGAAAAAATTACGGCCATTATCCTTTGATGATTTTACTGGCCAAGAACAAGTATTGGATAACTTAAAAGTTTTTGTTGAAGCAGCCAATCAAAGAGAGGAAGCGCTTGATCATACACTTTTTCACGGACCTCCAGGTTTAGGGAAAACAACTTTGGCTAATATTTTGGCCAATGAATTAGGAGTTGGAATTAAAATCACTTCTGGTCCAGTTCTTGACAAACCCGGAGATTTAGCAGGTTTGCTAACAAACTTAGAAGAAAGAGATGTTTTATTCATTGATGAAATTCATCGCTTGAGTCCAGTGGTCGAAGAATATTTGTATTCGGCAATGGAGGATTTCAAAATTGATATAATGATTGAATCGGGTCCCAATGCCAGAACCGTTCAAATCAATTTAAATCCTTTTACATTGGTAGGAGCAACCACTCGCTCTGGTTTATTGACCGCTCCCATGCGTGCTCGTTTCGGAATACAAAGTCGTTTACAATATTACAATACCGAGCTTTTAACTACCATTGTGCAACGAAGTTCCATGATTTTAAAAATGCCCATAACGATGGAAGCCGCAATAGAAATTGCTGGAAGAAGTAGAGGAACACCCAGAATTGCTAATGCTCTTTTACGTCGTGTTCGTGATTTTGCCCAAATCAAAGGCAATGGAACTATTGATATTGAAATTGCCAGATATTCACT
>NZ_JBKCVI010000079.1:0-3227 GCF_046317795.1 Flavobacterium sp.
GTATAACGATTAAAAGCGCCTGTAGGTTGCAATTGTGAACGAGTGCCTTGCATCCATTCAATGCCTTGAGAAGCCAAAAAAGAATTCAATTTAGAATCTAAGGTATAACAAGGTGCAATAAAACTCTTGGAAGCAAAACCAAAAGTAGCTTCAAAAACAGCTAACCCTTCGGCTAGTATTTTTTTATGCGTTTCCACTTCTTCAGGACTATTCCAATCAAAAGACTCCATAAAACTATAATCAGCTATACCCGAAAAGGTAGTACCAAAATTAAACAATTCCCGAACACGCTCTGAATTTTCCTTTAAAGCACTCATCCAACGATGAATGTTAACATGTTCTCTGCCATGAAACTGAGGTTGAAAAACGCCTAGTTCCATCCCTTTCTTCCAAAGAGACAAATTGTTCTGATGTTCAGGATAATGCTGAAAAGTGGTATAAAACGGTTCCCAAAAGTAGTTTTGAAAATCGCTTTCTTTAATTTTCTTAAAATCAGGATTAGCCATGATAGCATTGGCAGTCAATACAGCGGGTTGACCATCGCTTCCTTTGTGCTTAAGAAGAACGTCAAATAGCATTTCTAAATCAGTTTGCGACTCTAAAGCATCATTTTTATAAATACTTTTAGAAACATCTATTTTAGATTTTTCAAAATAGTTTACTATCACTTTAGATGGTGTTCGTATAGCACCCCAATCGTCTGATTCTAATATAACTAATTTTCTTTTAACGGTTTTACCAGAAACGTTAATTTTTGTAGCATCTAAATATGATTTTAAATTAATTAAAGTCTCTTTCAATTTTTATTTTATTAAATCAATTAATGGAAAATTTGTCCCTATAATAGATGCTAAAAGAGGGTTGGAACACAATGCCATTATAGAGATAGTGTTAAAAGAAATACGTATTGAAACTACTAAAAAAAACAAAAAAAAGGGTATGCTATACAATATTGCTTTTTGATAATATTTCGAATTGTATTTAATGTAATAAAGTATGATTACCGCTACTCCAAACAACTGTGCCAAAATTGAGTATCTTACACCAGATGGAAGAGAGGACATTAAATTACCAATAGTCAATAAAAGGAGTGAAAGAATAGTGAAATTTATTAATGTTTTATCATTTCTATATTTCCTTTCTTTTATAAAATAAATTACAGTTATTACAACAGCTATAGTAAAATTTAAAACTTTAGAAAAATATTGTATATACCAATTAGCACTTTGATTTAGTATTTCTACAGTTTCTACATATTCATCATTAGAGTAGGATTCTAACCTTGGTAACAATAGTTCTGGCAATACGTTTTCTAAAATACCACCAATAAACTTAATATCTAAAGAGTTGATCAAAAAACTTGAAATAAATATTAAATAAGATAATCTAAAAGATAGACGAAAAATATAAAATACTAAAAATACTAAAATAGGTAAACCAAATGAGAAATGAATTAGTATTGATGCAAAAATACAAATAAGACCTTTTTTATTATTTTTTAATAGTACTTGAAATACTCCAAAGAAAAAAACATGTGCAGCTGTCCACATTCGCACTCCATTCAACTCCCAAAAACCAATTACTGAAGCAAATACAAAAATAAGGACCCAAAAAAATCGTGGCGATTGATTTTTTTTAATTTCCTCTACAATAAGCCATATATTACGTGAATAAAAATACCCATATACAATACCAAAAAATGCAAATAAAATACTTCCGTTTTGTGTAAAAAGTGAAACGAAATTTGTCATTAATGGCTCATATATATCGACAGTAGCTTTACCTTCATTATCAATTGAATAAAAAGACAATAAAAAATTATCCCATGTTCTTTTGCTGTTACTAATATCAATAAGCTTTTGAACATAACGCGTACTGTCTGTCAATTCTGGACGGTACATTGTATAACCATGAAACACCACAAACAGCCACACCATGTTTTTTGCCCATGGTAACCGGTAGTTTCTAACAGCTTGAATTAAACCATAAAAAGGGAAAACAATAAAATAAAAAAAAGCGTTTTTCATTACTTCATCAAAGCTAAAAACTTGGTAGCTACTTTTTCAATTCGATAATTATCTTTGTCTGGAAGTATCATTTTTTTTGAATAATTCTCTTCAAAAAACTCATTAATAGTTTCAATTTTTAAATCACCATATTTTATACTTAATACTGGTTTATCAATAATTAAATAATCTATTAATTTACTTGGTGTTTGTGTATTGCCTACATTTTCGAAATTGACAACAAAATTCATTTTGGACAATTCAAATAGTAATTTTTCTCTTGGAACTAATTCTTTTAAAATAATTCTAGAATTTTTTATAAAAGGTTTAACAAATTGAGGTGTTGTGGTATACACATGAAATTCAAAAGGTTTGACTAATTCTAAATCATTAATGTAATCTAAAAACTCTGAAGGATCACGTCTACCGGGTATGAACATACCTGCATAACCAAAAACTATTTTAGAACTGTCTTTTTCTCCTTCATACAATTGAACATCTTCAAAACGAAAACCTTGCGGTATTACTTTTATTTTAGGATGAAATTCAGTGTAGTAACCCCCTATTGATTTTTCAGTAGGTACGGTCAAATAATCTACTTTTTTACAAAACCATTTTTCTACCCAACCAAAATAAAATAGGGGTTTAAAACTATCATTTTCTTGACCCATGTAAGGATCGCCACAATCGGCTATCCAAACTTTGGCTATTTTATTGGACCAAACACTTGCAACACCCCAATGAATAGGATAAGGATATGCAATTGAAATCAATGCGTCATAATCTTGTTCATTTTTCAAAGCTTTTTTTACTAAAAACATCAATTGAATTTTTGGGTATTCAAAAAGCAATGCACTAAATCGAACAATAATTCTCCAAAACAACCTAATAACTCCTGTTCCTTTTACCTTAGGTTCAGCCCAAGTTAAATTCCCTAAGCTTTTAAAAGTAATACCGATTTGTTGACAAAAAGTTTCTAAACCTGTTCTTTGATGAGTAATTACTGTAACTTGATGTCCTTTTCTTGCCAATTCGGTTGCCAATTCGGTTGCACGAAAAGAGCGTGGTGAATTTTCAGGATAAAAGGCATTGCAAACTAGAAGTATTTTTTTTGTCATGTCTAAAAGGTATATTCTTTTACTAAATATTTTGATTTATCTATAAAAGGTTTTTCTAGAAATCTATATGTTAAATAGGAAAGAAAAAGAGTAATTATAATTG
>NZ_JBKCVI010000080.1:0-9259 GCF_046317795.1 Flavobacterium sp.
CCATTCCATAATCTGCTTGGTCTTCGTTGAGTAAATCGTTGACTTGTTTTTTTAGGTTGGAGTTCCATTTAGTTTGAGACAATTTGCAAATAGAATCATATTTTTTACTAAAACTTTTCCACTCAAGATTTTTTTTCAGACCATTAAATATTTTTGAATTGAAATAAGGTAATTCAATTCCTTTTTTCGCAAGTTCTTCGCCCCAAATAAAAGCGTTTTTCATATCTCTCGACAAAACTGCTACCCGAATCGCATTATGAATATCTCGCGCAAACAGCGTTGGATATTCTTTTGCTAAAAGCATGTAAGTTTCTTTTGCTTTGGCATATTGTCTTGTCAAAATAAAAGTTTCGGCTTTTTCAGTAAGTTGATAATAGAGTGGAACTTCTTTTTTGATTTGGTTTTTAGTATCATTGACTTGAACATTATTTTCAATAATTTTAACAAATCGTGGCGCATTTTTGTCTTTTTTTGGTGAGATTATTCCTTTTCTCCTTTGTTGTGCAAAAAACATCTCGCCAATATTGTAAAAATGAGTATAACAGGACAATTTGCCAATACTTAAAATCGAATTTTTATCGACTTTGAAACGGACTTTAAACGGCGTTGATGTAGGAAAGTTTTTCCTGAAATCTATTTTTTGAAACTCCAACGTATTGAGCGTGTCTAAAATAAAACTGTCTTTTTTTTCTACACCTTGATAAGTAACTTTAAAATCAACCATATTAAAGTTATCAAAGCTTATAACTGCTGCGCTTTTCTTTAATTTTCCAACTGAAATTTCTACAGCATCAACAGGAGGTTTTCCTTTGAAGTCCATAGAATTCCATCCGCCAGTAATTTGTCCTTCAATTTCAGCAATACTATCGGATATTGAAAAGGTGCATTTTTCAATTTGCACATTAGTGTAATAAACAAAATAATATTCAAAGAAATTAAAAGTCCTTTTATCTCTAGAAGCAAAATCAACTCCATAATTTATTATTCCTTTATAGTCTGAAGGGTCGAGATAATAGGAAGACGTGTCGTTTTCTGTTCTAAGATATAGAAAACTATTTTTTGTTCTTAAATCATATTTATTTTCTTCAAATTTATAAGCATTGAAGTCTTTTTGGGTAAAGAATTGGACTTCTTTTGGTTTCTGTTGTGCAAAAAAGAACTGTGTTGTAAACAACAAGAACAAAGAGAATGTTATTTTATCCATTTTATGAGTAAAGATTTATGAGGTGTTTTTTTAAATAACGGATAAAAATAAGAAAATTGTATTCAAGAAAAATTACAACAACTCCTATTCTTCCTTTTCATAAAATTCAACCACAGATAAATTGGGTAAACCCGACTCATAAACCGCCAATGCATCACACCGTTCGTTTTGTAAATACAAATTACAAGACAATTTCCTTCCAACTCATTACTTTACCTAAAGTTCGTTGCTGGTTAAACAATCCTGTGTGAACTATTGCCTTGCTTTGAATTAAATCGGGTTTTAGTTTTTCAAAATAAGTTAATCCTTTAAACATATCGGGCATAATAGTTTCGGATGCTTTGATTTCGACTAGATTGATTACTTCTGAATTTTGCCAGATTAAATCTACTTCATGTCCTACCGCATCGCGCCAAAACCATAAATCTAAAAGCAAATTATTGTGATAATTTTTTTTGATGTATTCATTGATTACAAAATTTTCAAACAAACTTCCTTTTAACGCGCTCAATTTTACGCTTTCGGCATCGTTTAATTTTAGCAAAAAGCAAAGAAGTCCTGTATCGTAAAAATACAACTTTGAACTTTTAGTAACGCGTTTATTGAAATTTGAAAAATAAGGTTGCAATTGGTATACAATATAACTGCTTTCTAAAACAGAAATCCATGATTTTGCAGTAGGTTGCGAAATGCCACAATCAATAGCCAACGAATTGAGATTAAGCAATTGTCCTGCTCTTGCTGCACATAATGAAATGAAATTTCGAAATTGTTTTAAGTCTTTTACATGAATTAATTCCGATAAATCTCGTTCGACATAAGTCTGAACATAATTGGAATAAAAAGCTTTTGATGGGATGTTTCTGTCGTAAATTGCAGGATAAAATCCTTTTTGAAGATTTATGGCGTAATCCTCATTTAACCAATTGGCATCCTGCATTTCTGAAATATCAAATGGCAACAATTTAAACAAAGCTACTCTTCCGGCTAAACTTTGGGTAATGTTTTCCATCAAATGAAAATTTTGTGAACCAGATAAAATAAATTGTCCCATAATCTTATCTTTATCTACTTTAGTTTGTAAATAAGAAAACAATTGAGGAACTCGCTGTGCTTCATCAAAAATTACGTATTTATCATATTGAGCTAAAAAACCGTTCGGATCATCTGTTGCAAATTTTCTTATATCTAAATTCTCTAAATTCACATATTCATATTCAGAAAATTGTGTTTTTAAAAAAGTAGTTTTACCTGATTGTCGTGGTCCGGTTAAAGCCAAAATTGGATATTTATTTTTAAAAATATCCATTTCCATTTTAATTCTTCTATTTGCACTCATATTGAAGGTTTTAGAATTGCAAATATATAACTAATTTTGAAATTACACTATATTTAACTTTGAAATTGCACTATAGTCAACTTTGAAAATGCACTATAGTTAACTTTGAAATTACACGGTTAATTTAAAACAATTTCCCTTCTTCCTTTTCATAATAAGCATCTACAGATAAATTAGGCAAACCCGAAGCATAAACCGCCAATTCATCACAACGTTCGTTTTGAGGATGGTTGTTATGCCCTTTTATCCATTTGAAATCGACTTGATGTTGGTGGTAAATTTTGAGGAAACGCATCCATAAATCTGGATTCTTCTTGTCTTTAAACCCTTTTTTCTCCCAACCAAAAACCCATTTTTTCTCTACAGCATCTACTACATATTTTGAATCGGAAACAACCAAAACTTTCATATTGGGTTTTGTTATTTTTTCCAAACCCACAATTACCGCTAATAATTCCATTCGATTGTTGGTTGTATGGCGGAAACCTTCGTAGAATTCTTTTTTATAGTTTGTTCCGACCAATTCCATTACAACGCCGTAACCACCGTTTCCAGGATTTCCTTTGGCTGCGCCGTCGGTATAGATGTGGACTTGGTGTATCAAAGTTGGAAGTCAGATGTTGGAAGTTAGAAGTCTTTCTATTATTTGAGGGAAATATTCATGTTCTAATGTTTGAACTTTGTTTGCTATTTCTCCTGCTGTTTTGCAATTTTCAATAGTTACAGATTTTTGAAAAATGAATTCCCCTTCATCATAATTTTTGGTGACGTAGTGGATGGTAATTCCTGTTTCCTTTTCGTGATTTTCAAAAACCGCTTGATGAACCTTCGACCCATACATGCCTTGTCCGCCATATTTTGGCAACAATGCCGGATGAATATTGATAATTTTGTTTGGATACTTAGCCACAATAGTTTCGGGCAATTTCCATAAAAATCCAGCTAAAACGATTAAATCCGGACATAAAGCGTTGACTTTATTCAAAACAACATCTTTTGCAAGTTCCTCTTTATTAAAAACGAATGAAAATATGTCAAAGGATTTTGCTTTTTCTAAAACTTTTGCGTTTGGATTGTTTGAAAATATGCCAACTATGGAAATAGAATCGTTGTTTTTGAAGTAGTTAACGATATTATCTACATTTGAGCCATTCCCAGAAGCAAAAAATAAAATCCTTTTCATTTGAAAATAAGATTAGATTGCACAAAAAAAAGAATAATAAATTGAATTAAAGCCATGAATATGTAAGATTTTGAAATAATTTTTTTATTTTCGTTGTCACATTTAGTAACAAAAATGTTGTTTTAAAATAAAGTTTTTTATTTTTGCCAACAATTTAAAATTAAAAATTAGAAATTATGTCAGACATTGCATCAAGAGTAAAAGCGATTATCGTAGACAAATTAGGCGTTGACGAAAACGAAGTGGTAACAGAAGCAAGCTTCACAAATGATTTAGGCGCTGATTCACTAGACACAGTTGAGTTGATCATGGAGTTTGAAAAAGAATTTGATATTCAAATTCCAGACGACCAAGCAGAAAATATTGCTACTGTAGGTCAAGCTATTTCTTACATCGAGGAAGCTAAAAAATAATAATTAAATTACCCGTGAAGGATTTCAATTTTTCACGGGTTTTTATTATTTTTAATGAAAGAAAAACAGATTGATATTCAATCTCAAAAATATTGAAATACCCCTGTGTCTTTGATGATTTAATTTGAAGAATACTCGGGTATTATTTGTTTAAATACAGTTGAAAAATAACGTTATGACATTAAAGCGAGTTGTAGTAACAGGTTTGGGAGCACTTACTCCTATTGGAAACAATATTCAGGAATATTGGGATGCTCTTGTAAGCGGCAAAAGTGGCGCTGCTCCAATAACCTATTACGATACCGAAAAGCATAAAACCAAGTTTGCTTGCGAAGTAAAAAACTTCAACATTGAAAATTTTATGGATCGCAAAGAAGCTCGAAGAATGGATAAATTCGCTCAATATGCAGTTGCTGCTAGTGAAGAAGCTATTGCCGATGCCGGAATTACAGCTAATAACGTTAACAAGCATAGAGTGGGTGTAATTTGGGGTGCAGGAATTGGCGGGTTAGAAACTTTTCAAGATGAGGTTATCAGTTATGCAGAAGGAGATGGAACACCAAGATTCAATCCTTTTTTTATTCCAAAAATGATTGCCGATATTGCCCCAGCTCACATTTCAATGCGAAATGGTTTCATGGGACCAAATTATACTACCGTTTCTGCTTGTGCCTCTTCTGCCAATGCTTTGATTGATGCCTTCAATTACATTCGTTTAGGAATGTGTGATGTTATTATTTCTGGTGGCTCTGAAGCTGCTGTAACTATTGCAGGAATGGGAGGTTTTAACTCCATGCAAGCATTATCAACTAGAAATGAAAGTCCCGAAACTGCTTCAAGACCATTTGATGCTACTCGCGATGGATTTGTTCTGGGTGAAGGCGCAGGCGCTTTGGTTTTAGAAGAATATGAACATGCCAAAGCTCGTGGTGCAAAAATATATTGTGAAATTGGCGGCGGCGGAATGTCATCTGATGCTTATCACTTAACAGCACCACATCCAGAAGGAATAGGTGTGATTGCTGTTATGGAAAACACGTTGCGTGATGCTGGAATGAAACCAGAGCAAGTTGACCATATTAACACTCACGGAACATCAACACCACTTGGTGACGTTGCTGAGTTGAAAGCGATTAGTGCCGTTTTTGGAGCTCATGCAAAAAACATCAATATCAATTCAACTAAATCGATGACAGGACATTTATTAGGTGCTGCAGGTGCGATTGAAGCTATTGCTTCAATTTTAGCTATGAAATTTGGCATTGTTCCTCCAACAATTAACCATACTGTTGTAGATGAAAATATAGATCCAAGCTTAAATTTGACCTTAAATAAAGCTCAAAAAAGAGAAGTTAAAGTGGCTATGAGTAATACTTTCGGATTTGGAGGTCACAATGCTTGTGTTTTATTCAAAAAATTAGAATCATAAAATTAGATGAAAATTTTAAAAAATATATTTAAAAATTCCCGTTCAACTGAGGACGGGATTTTTTTTGACGAAATTGAAAAAGTTATCGGATTTAAACCTGGAGCTATAATTTATTACCAAAAAGCATTTACGCATCGCTCCACCAATAGAATGGATTTGAAAGGAAATCCTATGAATTATGAACGATTGGAATTTCTAGGTGATGCAATGTTGAGCTCAGTAATTGCTGCTTATTTATATAACGAAGTACCAGCAGGTGATGAAGGTTATTTGACTAAAATGCGGTCTAAAATAGTGAGTCGCGAGCATTTAAACGAATTGGGAAGAGATTTAAATCTCATCCGATTTGTTGAGAGCAAAGTGCCTATGAGTCATTTTGGAGAAAATATTCATGGGAACATTTTTGAAGCATTAGTTGGCGCTATTTTTCTAGACAAAGGATATGAATACTGTCAAAAATTTATTCAAAAAAGTGTCATTATTCCCTATGTTGATATTGCAAAATTAGAAGGAAAAGTTATCAGTTATAAAAGTTTGCTGATTGAGTGGTGCCAAAAAGAGAAAAAATCTTTTAACTATGATGTTTTTGATGACAATGGCATTGATGGACAAAAATATTTTGGCGTAAAATTGAGTATAGACAATAAAGTAATTGCCAAAGCCAGAGCCACTTCAAAAAAGAAAGCGGAGGAAATAGCATCAAAACGTGCCTATTTTGTGTTTCAAGATAAAATTAACAGTAAACAATAAATATTCCTAAAACTATAACGTTTTCGTTCACAAAATAACGTTAACTCGCTATCGGTTTAGTAATTGTAAAGAACAGATATACTATATTTACAACTTATATTTGAGTGGAATGATTGTTCATAAAATGAGTTTGGATGATATTGGAAAAGCTATTTATCAATTGGTAGCCATTCATACTTCCTTGGAAGATTATCGACTAGCGTATTTCATTAATCAAAATCTGCCTATAAATTTAAAAAAGAGTCATAGCAATATTCAAATTTGGAGCAAAGAAGGAGAAACCCAATTGTCACGATTTGAATATGAAGATGAAAAGAAGAATGTTTTATGGAATTTAGTACAAAATAAAAGTAGTATTACAAACCTATCACAAAGTAACAGTCTAGATTTATTTGCCAACAGTAATAGTAAATTTTCCTCAAAAATTTATTTGCTGCCCGAATTTAAAAAAGTCGATTATTTTTTGAAAATAGAAAATGAGCATGATGTAGATATTACAACCATAACAAACCTTATTAATAAAATTGAAAGAGTAAGTATCGTTTATAACGTAGAAATACAAACAATAAAATCAAAAAATAATTTAATTTTTTAAATATAATGCCAACAAGGAAAAAAACTAAAATTGTAGCCACACTTGGTCCTGCTTGCAGCTCTAAAGAGGTTATCAAAAAGATGATAGATGCAGGGGTAAATGTGTTTCGTATTAATTTTTCACACGCTGATTATGCCGATGTAAAAGAACGAATTGATATCATCAGAGAGTTAAATAATGAGTTTGGATATACTACAGCCATTTTAGGGGATTTACAAGGGCCAAAATTACGCGTTGGAGTGATGAAAGAAGATGTAGTGGTAAATCCCGGAGATTTGATAACTTTTCAAACTGCCGAAGATGTTCCTGGAACAAAAGAGCGCGTTTATATGAATTACAAAGAGTTTCCAAGAGATGTAAATCCTGGAGAAAAAATTCTTCTTGACGACGGAAAATTGATGTTTGAAGCGCTGGAAACAAATAGGACTACAGAAGTGTTGTGTAAAGTAATTCAAGGCGGACCATTAAAATCAAAAAAAGGAGTAAATCTTCCAAATACCAAAGTCTCACTTCCAGCGTTGACCAAAAAAGATATTAAAGACGCATTATTTGCAATTGAACAAAAAGTAGATTGGATTGCACTTTCATTTGTTAGAACACCAGCCGATTTAGAAGAGTTACAAGACTTGATTGCAAAACATTCTGAATATAAAATTCCAATTGTGGCTAAAATTGAAAAACCAGAAGCGGTAGAAAATATTGATAAAATTGTGGCGTTTTGTGATGGTTTAATGGTAGCTCGTGGTGATCTTGGGGTTGAAATTCCGGCACATGAAGTACCATTAATTCAAAAGAAATTAATTCACAGAGCCAAAACAGCTCGAATTCCTGTAATTGTGGCCACACAAATGATGGAAACCATGATTACCAGTTTAACACCAACTCGTGCTGAGGTGAATGACGTAGCCAATTCTGTGATGGATGGCGCTGATGCGGTTATGCTTTCGGGAGAAACTTCGGTTGGAAACTATCCAGTGGAAGTGATTGAGAAAATGACCCAAATTATTGAAGCAGTGGAAGACTCTCCGTTAATTAATGTGCCACAAAATCCACCTCACGTTAGAACAAAGCGTTACATTACAAAATCTATTTGTTACCACGCAGCCACTATGGCAAATGATATTAAAGCCAAAGCCATTTCTACACTAACAAACAGTGGATATACAGCTTTTCAAATTTCGGCATGGAGACCAAAAGCACACATTTTAGTGTATACTTCCAATAAGAATATTTTAACCCAATTGAGTTTACTTTGGGGTGTAAATGCTTTTTTTTATGATAAATTTGTTAGCACAGATGATACGGTTGATGATATCAACGAAATTGCAAAAGCCAATGGCTATGTGAAAAAAGGCGATATGTTAATCAATTTAGCAGCCATGCCAGTAGCCGATAAAGGAATGGTAAATACCTTGAGAATATCTGAAATAGAATAATTTTTTAATTTTAAATTTTAATACTATGAATTCAAACAATCCGTTTTTTAAAAACAAAGCTTTCACCAACACTTCACGCGCTGAAGATACGGTACATGAAGCAAAAGTTATTGATTACAATCAAACGATGAGTGTTTCGGGAACTATTAATAAAAGCTTCCTGATGTTAATTTTATTAGTTGCCAGTGCAGCCATTACTTGGATAATGACTTTTAATGGACAAAACCCAATGATAATCGCTATTGGCGGCGCTATTGTGGGCTTTGTGTTGGTTCTAATTGCTACTTTCAAACCACAATATTCTACATTTTTAGCACCAGGGTATGCTATTTTTGAAGGATTATTTATTGGTGGCATTTCGGCCATTTTTGAAGTTATGTATCCCGGAATTGTGATACAAGCCGTGAGTTGCACTTTTGTAACCTTTATGGTGTGTTTCGGACTTTATAAATATGAAATTGTAAAGGTTACCGAAAAATTCAGATCAGTAGTTATTGCAGCAACCCTTGCCATCGCTACTTATTATTTAATTTCTTGGTTGTTATCGATGTTTACCAGTTTTCAACGAGTGGATCAAGGAAATTCATGGATGAGTATTGGAATTAGTGTTTTTGTAATTGTGATTGCAGCGCTGAACCTATTTTTAGATTTTGACCAAATAGAAAAAGGTGTGCAACAAAAAATGCCAAAATACATGGAATGGTATAGTGCCATGGGATTGATGATAACCTTAGTTTGGTTATATATCGAATTCTTGCGATTGCTTTCAAAGATTTCAAGTAGAGACTAAGGTAACTCTCAATAGTAAAACCAGCTTTCGGGCTGGTTTTTTTATGTTTTATTGTTAAATGATTTAAAAAATCTTTTATTTAACTCAAATAACGCTCCCGAAAACAAAAAAAAGGATATT
>NZ_JBKCVI010000081.1:0-10632 GCF_046317795.1 Flavobacterium sp.
TTAGCTTCAAAAAATTATTCTGCCAATTTTCCCAAAGTATACTGAATTAGGGCATCTACCGCTTTATAAGGATCTTCACTAAATGTTCCAGTGGCTCTGTTAGCAATGATGGCGTTTAAGGACAAACACTCATGACCTAAAAGTTTGCCTAAGCCATATATAGCGGCAGTTTCCATTTCTAAATTAGTCATTTTTATACCCTTGTAGTCAAAGCTATCCATCTTACTGTTTAAGTTTGTATCTTGAATTTCAAGACGTAAAACGCGTCCTTGTGGACCATAAAATCCGCCAGCAGTTCCAGTAAAACCTTTGTGAATTTCATTGCTTTCCATGCGTTTCTCAAGTGTTATAGAACAACCAATTACATAGGGTCTGCCTTTTCTCATATCCCAATCAGTTTGTTTGATAAAAGCATCTTCCATGTTCTTTTCGGTGATGTTGTCAATCAAATAGGAGCGAAGCATATTGTCTAAACCCAATCCAAACTTACTCATCACAAAACTATCGCAAGGAATAGCTGCTTGTAACGAACCCGAAGTTCCTATCCGAATAATATTTAATGAAGTTAAATTGGTTTTTGGTTTACGAGTTTCCAAATCAATATTTACTAAGGCATCCAATTCGTTCATGACAATATCGATATTATCTGGACCAATTCCGGTGGACATGACCGTTATTTTTTTGCCTTTGAAATAACCTGTTTGCGTTTTAAATTCACGCTTTTGAGTAGAGAATTCAATACTATCAAAGAACTGTGTTATTTTTTCTACTCGGTTTTGGTCACCCACAAAGATGATATCGTGCGCAATATGTTCGGGTTTCAGATTTAAGTGGTATACACTGCCATCTGGGTTTAGAATTAATTCTGAGGATTGTATCATTGTTTTTTTTTGTTGATAGTTTGTGGTTTATAGTTTCAAGTTTCTGACCACTAAATACTGATAACTGAATACTAGTTTATCCACCAACTCGTTTAGTTTTAAAACCTTTGTCTTGTAACAGTTTCATTATTTTATCGCGATAATCACCCTGAATGATGATTGCTCCGTCTTTGAAAGTACCACCAACACTCAATTTTGTTTTTATTTCTTTGGCTAATATTTTAAAATCTTCATCGCTACCTTCATAGGATTCAATGATGGTTGTCGCTTTACCTTTTCGCTTTTCGTATTTGCAAATTATGGGTGTTGACTGAATAAAAAGCTCGTGATTTTTTATATCAACTGCTTCTTTTTCGGTGGATGGTTCGTGGTTTGGGAATAGTTTTTTTAATTGTTCTTGTAAGTCCATAGGTTATAATTTTTGGAACACAGATTTAAAAAATTTTAAAAATTGTTAGATTTTGTTCTTTTTTAAATCATTTGTAAATATCTTTCTTATGAATTGTGGATCCTTACCAAAATTTAATAGTATTCCAACTTCACAATCAGTTGCTTTTAGATAATTTAATAATTGATTTTCATGTATATCAAGAAGGTATTCTACTGTCTTTAATTCAAGAATTACTTTATTGTTTACTATGATATCAGGTATGTACTCTCCAACAATTTCATTTTTGTATAAAACATTTAGTTTCTTTTGGTTGTCAATTTCAAAACCTCTTTTTTTAAGTTCTATTAGCATTGCATTATGATAGACTTTTTCCATAAATCCATAACCTAACTCATTATAAACATCATAATAAAGTCCAATAATAGATTTTGTTAACTCCTGATGTGGAAAGTTTTTCATCATAATTTTACTGTTTTTAAAACATTGATTTAATTTTTTTTAAATATTTTTTTAATTTTTTAAATCTGTGTTCTAAATAAAAAACCAAACCCCAGAAAAATTGGAATTTGGAATTTTGACAAAAGTAATTTAGAAAGTTTTACTTTTTCTTTAACCCCAGTTCTACAAGCCGTTCATCTAAGTATTCACCAGCTGTAATATCCTCAAATCCCTTTGGATGGTTAGCATCAATACATTTCTCTAAACAATTCAATGGCATATCACTCACCGGATGCATAAAAAACGGAATAGAAAAACGCGATGTTCCCCACAATTCTCTTGGCGGATTAACCACTTGGTGAATAGTTGATTTCAATTTATTGTTCGTATGACGTGACAACATATCACCTACATTAATCATTAACTCATCGGGTTGCGCCATGGCATCTATCCAGTCACCATCATGATTTTGAACTTGTAATCCTTTACCTTGCGCACCCATCAATAGCGTAATCAAGTTAATATCACCATGAGCGGCAGCTCGAACAGCACCATCTTGTGGTTCATCGGTAATAGGCGGATAGTGAATAGGTCTCAGGATACTGTTGCCGTCTTTGATGTAATTATCAAAATAAAATTCATCCAAACCAAGATACAACGCCAATGCTCTTAACACATAAATACCTGTTTTTTCGAGCATTTGGTATGCTTCTTTGCCAACTTGGTTAAAATGAGGTAATTCAGAAACAGTCACGTTATTTGGGTATTCGCTAGCATATTTTGAATCTTTGCTAACATATTGTCCAAAATGCCAAAACTCTTTTAAGTCTCCAGCCGATCGTCCTTTGGCATGTTCTTTTCCAAATGAAACATAACCACGTTGTCCACCAATACCGGGAATTTCATACTTCTCTTTAGTTTCCAATGGAAGACCAAAGAAGTTGCGCACTTCGGAATATAAATCTCCAACTAATTTGTCATCCAAAAAATGACCTTTTAACGCTACGAAGCCAATATCTTCATAAGCCCTTCCGATTTCATTTACAAACTTTTGTTTACGTGCCGGCTCATCCGACAGGAAATCACGTAAGTCAACACTAGGGATTTGTTGCATACTAAAACTTTTTTGTTAATAAATTAAACCTGTCTGCCGACAAGCAGATTGAAAAAAATCCAATCATAGCAACAAATGTAACGAATTTTTTAATGAAAGAAATCATATATGTACACAATTAATCACTCTTAAAAACATTCTTACTAATTCAGGGTTTATTGTCTTTTCTCTATTTTCTTTTCTCTATTTTCTCTATTTTGTTTGCTAAATAACTAAACACTTTTTAGTACTTTTGAGCGACTTAATATTACAACAAATTAGCATGAACTTCGATCGAAAAGAGTTATCCAACATCCAGTTATTGAACTTATATAAAAGACTGCTTAAACCCAGATTGATAGAAGAGAAAATGCTCATTCTTTTACGTCAAGGCAAAGTATCCAAATGGTTTTCAGGCATTGGGCAGGAAGCTATCTCTGTGGGTATTACGGCTGCCTTGGATAAAGACGAGTACATCTTACCGATGCACCGAAACTTAGGCGTATTTACTGGAAGAGACATTCCGTTACACCGATTATTTTCGCAATGGCAAGGAAAGAAAACGGGTTTTACCAAAGGGCGCGACCGCTCGTTTCACTTTGGCACACAAGAGTTCAACATTATAGGAATGATATCGCATTTGGGTCCTCAAATGGGTGTTGCCGATGGGATTGCTTTAGCGAATAAACTCAAAAAAAACGGTAAAGTTACAGCAGTATTCACGGGTGAAGGGGCTACATCTGAAGGTGATTTTCATGAAGCGTTGAACATAGCTGCCGTGTGGGAATTGCCAGTGTTATTTGTTATTGAAAACAATGGCTATGGCTTATCGACTCCTACAAATGAGCAATACCGTTGCGAAAACCTAGCCGATAAAGGAATAGGATACGGAATGGAAAGTCATATTATAGATGGTAATAATATTTTGGATGTTTTTACTACAATCAGTGAGCTAAAAGCGTCTATGGTGGATAATCCTCGTCCGGTTTTATTAGAATTTAAGACCTTTAGAATGCGCGGACATGAAGAGGCGAGTGGCACTAAATATGTTCCGCAAGAGTTGATGGATATGTGGGCCATCAAAGACCCAATATCGAATTATAGAGACTATTTACTCCGCGTTAGTGTTTTATCTGAAGAGGAAGATGAAAAAATTAAAGCTATTATCAAAGCTGAAATCGATGAGCACTGGGCCATTACACAAGCGGAGCCAGAATGTGTTGCTGACTTAGCCGAAGAGCTAACCGATATGTACGAACCTTACGAATTTGAACCTATCAACCCTAGCGATGCAGTGGAGAATATCCGTGTCGTTGATGCTATATCTAATGCCTTGCGCCAGTCTATGGAGCGCCATGAGAACTTGGTTATTATGGGACAAGATATTGCCGAATATGGTGGTGCCTTTAAAATTACAGATGGTTTTGTGGAGCAGTTTGGCAAAGACCGTGTTCGCAACACACCCATTTGTGAAAGTGCTGTAGTTTCCGCCGCCAATGGACTATCCATTAACGGTTTCAAAGCAATAGTCGAAATGCAATTTGCCGATTTTGTTTCCTCAGGTTTTAACCCTATAGTTAACTTATTAGCAAAACAGCATTACCGTTGGAACGAAAAAGCCGATGTAGTAGTGCGCATGCCTTGTGGTGGTGGCACGCAAGCTGGACCGTTTCACTCGCAGACCAACGAAGCATGGTTTACCAAAACACCCGGACTGAAAGTAGTTTATCCTGCGTTTCCTTATGATGCCAAAGGATTATTAAACACAGCCATCAACGACCCAAATCCGGTGATGTATTTTGAACACAAACAGTTATACCGTTCGGTTTATCAAGACGTACCTTCGGATTATTATACCATTCCTTTTGGTAAAGCTTCGCTTTTAAAAGAAGGAAATGATGTCACTATCATCTCTTTTGGTGCCGGAGTTCACTGGGCATTAGAAACTTTAACCAAAAATACTCAAGTGAGTGCTGATCTTATTGACTTAAGAAGTTTACAACCTTTAGATACTGATACTATTTTTGCATCTGTAAAGAAAACCAACAAAGTAATTATTCTGCAAGAAGACACCTTGTTTGGTGGGATTGCCAGTGATATCTCGGCTATGATTATGGAACAATGTTTTGAACATCTCGATGCACCTGTGCGCAGAGTAGGTAGTATTGAAACCGCTATTCCGTTTGTAAAAGCTTTAGAAGACCAGTACCTTCCTAAAGACCGTTTTGAAAGCACGTTGTTAGAGTTGTTAGCGTATTAAACTGTATTTAGAAAATGTTTTTTTAAGTTGGGTTATTTACCTCGTCCTCCTCTTTGTTTTCTATTTCGCCTTCATTATTAAGAAATGTTTCCAATTCTTTTTCATCTTTCAAGTTTCTTTTAACTAGAAACACAACTAAAGCAATTGCCAAAATGCTTATACCGCCTATAATAAACCAATTGATTTCCATAAAGATTATTTTATTTTAAAAGTATAAAAAAAGTATAACATATTTGTTATCAAGGTGTTACTAAAATATTAAAAGGTAGAAATGTTTTTGAAATCAATATCGCTTGTGGTTTTCTTTTATATGTTTTCTAATTCATTATTTTACAATACGGCACCAATAGAATTACCACTATCAGTTCTATTATCAATAATTTTTCCAGCCCAATATGCCATAGGGATATAAGCCACAAACAAGTCTAGTACTGAAAACCAAACAGGAGATGGTAACATCAATACCATATAAAAACCCCCTATTAGGAATATCAATCCAATTCCCAATGCAATTTTAAAACGATGGGTTACCGCAATAGCAGCAGCCAATAGTGCGCCCACAAAAGTACCCAACGCATGCGCCAAAAACGGCATGATATAATGCTCTGGTCCTAAAAGATGCATCGAGGTCTGTAATCCTTCTGTAGTGGTAACATCAACGCCATCGGGTGGTGGAATGATGGTTGGTCCCATCAAGATTATCAACATATTCACTGCAATACCTATCAATAATCCGATAATTACTGCAGCGATGTTTCTTATTGTGGTTTTCATAACGGTTTGGTTTTAAAGGTTTATAGAGTAAAGGTACATAATATTTTGATGTGTAGTTTTAAAATTAGATCAGTAAAATAGTGTATAGATGGGAAAAATAAGCAAGTAATTACGTTATTCTTATTATGCATTTATTTGATTTCCAATGTTAAGTTTTCACCGACTCGAAAAACTTAACATTGGAGTATTGTTTTATATTGTATATTTGTTTACAATTAATTAACATTCTAGCAACATTAATATAAAAATAGCAGCATGATTAAAAGAGCAACACCAGTTAGACGAAAGTCAACACCGACAGCACCAGCAACGCTAGTTACACCTCCATCTACAAATGGTGCTACCGCAGAAACTGAATTTTTACCTGTTGAGGAAGAGACAATGATCAGTATAACTGAAGAAGTTATTGAAATTGTACCTATTGATAACGATAGTGACCAAACAGAAGTCAGTAATGACAAAAACACCATATCTTGGACTGATAAAGGCAAAGAAAAAGCAAAAAAAGAGAAATCAAAAGCAAAAGCAAAAAAAGAAGCCGAGAAAAAGAAAGAAAAAGCTAAAAAAGAGAAAGCTAAGGAAAAAGCCAAAGCAAAAGCCAAAAAAGAAAAAGAAAAGAAAAAAGAAAAAGCAAAAAAAGCGAAGGCAAGTGTTAAAAAGAAAAAGAAGTCTAAAAAGAAGAAATGAAAGAGTTCCCAAGATATTACTAGTCTTGGGTATTTTTTTGGAATGCAATTAAACAAATTACCTGACATATTTTTCAATTAAAACAGGGTTATTCTAATATAAGTTTATATTAAGTACTAATAAGTCTTATAAACTATTCATTTTCTCAAATGGTTTTTATCATTCTTAAAACGAGTTACTATGTGGTGGCAGTATGCATTAGTTTTTTTAGGTGCCTTTCTTTTTGATGTAGTGCCATTTCCTTTTCCTCCTGCGTTTACCATCATGGTATTTCTTCAGATTGTATTTGATTTAAATGTATGGCTAGTCATTTTAATTGGAGTGGCTGGTTCAATTTTTGGACGATATGTACTTACACTTTATATTCCTAGTATTGCAGGTAATATTTTTAATCCAGATAAGAATGAAGATGTTCAGTTTTTAGGTGTAGTTTTGAAAAAGAAAGGATGGAAAAGTCAACTGATTATTATTGCATATTCATTGTTGCCCCTACCAACTACCCCTTTATTTGTAGCGGCTGGGATGGCAAAATTAAGACCAATTTATATTATTCCGGCTTTCTTTGTGGGAAAATTTACTAGTGATACAGTATTAGTTCATTTTGGGAAGTATAGTACTGAGAATGCCGAAAAAATGCTTCAAGGTGCTTTTTCTTGGCAATCCTTTCTTAGTATGTCCTTTGGAGTACTAATGTTAAGTGCTTTATTGTTTATTGATTGGCGTTCTTTAATTCAAAAGAAAGAATTCAAAGTAAATTTTAGAATTTGGAAATAATATCCTGAACATTCAGTATTTTATTTTGGAATTATGTAGTCAGTTTACTGTTTCTGTAGCCATAGATAAAGTAGAAAACCAATCCAATACCCAACCAAATTCCAAACCATTGCCAGTTGGATACCGCCATACCCGTTAGCAAATAGCAGCAGGATACTAATCCTAATAGTGGAATTAACGACAGATTTTTAAGAAATGCAAGGACTGCCATCACTATACAAAGAATGATAAAAATTACCATTGGAATATTGTGTGAAAAGAAATTTTCTGAATAACTAAATGTATCCGGAAAGAAAGTGGGTAAGTAGTATTGTACCATTCCAAAGGCAGCTAAGCAAAGTATTGGGAAAATATACTTAGAATTGATATAAGGAATTCTGAATTTTCCTTTAGTTGCTCGTTCTGCAAGTTCAGCTTCACTTTGTGGTGACAGCATTAAAACACCCCCACAGACTAATACAAAAGCAAATAAAGTTCCGATACTGGTAAAGTCGAGCACAAAATTTTCATCAGTAAAGAAAATAGGAATGCCAACCACCAATCCAGTTACTATAGTAGCAAATCCAGGTGTTTTGTATTTTGGGTGTATTTCTGCAAACTTCTTAGGCATCAATCCATCGCGACTCATCGTCATCCAGATGCGTGGTTGTCCCATTTGGAATACTAACAATACGCTAGTCATGGCTACTACCGCTGCAATAGATACTATGAATAACATCCATTTTACCCCTTTTAAAGCAAAGATTTCTGCCAAAGGATCACTCACTCCAAGTAGCGTATAAGATACCATTCCAGTAATGACTAAGGCCAAAATTATATAGACAACAGTGCATATTACTAGGGAGTTGATCATTCCTTTGGGTAAGTCGCGTTGAGGGTTTTTACTTTCTTCAGCTAGGGTTGAAACGGCATCAAAGCCAATATAGGCAAAAAATACTGCTGAAACACCACCCATAACACCACCAAAACCATTGGGCATAAACGGTGTCCAGTTGTCAATATCAATATAAAAAGCACCAACAACAATTACCAAAACAATGATGGCCAACTTGATGTACACCATTAGGTTACTGATGTTTCTAGATTCTTTTGTACCCCGATATACCAAATAGGTAATCAATATATTAATCAATACGGCGGGTAAATCAAATATGATTCGCAAGCTGCCCAAAATTGGAGCGGTATTCCAAGCGGTAAAACCTTCACCTAACTTGTTCGCCATTATAGCATCGTGTGCCGATTGGTAGTTGATGGTAAGCCATGCTGGCAAATGAATACCAAAGGTTTCCAATAGATTAGTAAAATAACCACTCCACGAAAATGCAATATAAATATTCCCAATAGAATATTCCATGATTAAGGCCCAACCAATAATCCAAGCGAAAATTTCGCCAAAAGAGACATAGGCATAAGTATAGGCACTACCCGAAACTGGAACACGTGAAGCAAACTCGGCATAACACATGGCGGTAAATCCGCAAGCAACGGCGCAAATTATGTACAGAAAAATAACCCCTGGTCCACCCGAAAAACAAGCATTTCCAATAGCACTAAAGGTTCCACCACCGATAATGGCTGCTATACCAAAAAAGGTTAAATCTTTTACAGTTAAAACTTTATGTAATCCACTATGTTCACCATCACCTCCTTCTTTTAGGATAACACTAGTTGATTTTTTTCTAAAAAGATGGGATATTGACATGGTTTTGATTTTGGTTTAGTTTGAAACAAATATATAAAACTATATTGAAAAGAAATGAGCCCAATAAAGATTGAGCTCATTAAAAAAAATCAAAATAAAAAAGCTAATTATATTTCTTTTTCAATTAACTGAACTTATTTTTTTAAATACTTTTTGTAGATAAATAGTCCTAAAATAATAAGTACAATAATAGACCAAAGTTGTACAATAAATGCAATAATCGCTTCAAACATAAACCAACCCGTTTTCAAACCATCTAGAATTTGTAAGCCAATGTGTGGACGATAAGCATTGATACTTTTTTCATTGGCTACCATTTCTTGCAGTAAGCTTTCTCTTTGATATAAATACAAAGTCACCGTGCTAAAATTTACTTGATCTTCTAAGTTGAGGTTTTTTAGAACGGTTTCATCACTTTCAGTTTCTCGGTCTAAAACTTTATCTTCGGCATTGGTAATGTCATTTAATTTTTTGCCTTTGGTATCAATTCCTTTTTCCAATCGTTTTTGATGCGAGGTCAATCTTTTTTGTGCCATTTTATTCGATAAGAGTTGCAAAGCCACATCATCGGCTTTAATCAATCGGCTGTCAAGAAATGCCACTTCATTTACCATCAATTTTAGAACGGTGTCTAATTGGGTATTTGGAACTCTTAATGTGATGGTATTATCAACCGTAAATCGTGTCGTTTCTAAAGTGCTGTCCTGAGTGATTTTGGTTTCCGATTTTTCGTTGACGGTACTTTTTAAATCCGTAAACGTTACAAAGCCACCGTTTTTTGCCACTATGTTTTCAATGGCGTAGGTCGATTTGGCTACATTTTTTACTTTAAACTTTAAATCGGCCGTTCGTACAAATTTTCGATTACTTTCTTTTTTTACTACAGCTGCATTGGAGGAAGTAGTTTCAATACTGACAATGTCAGCAGCCATTTCAGCACTGGCTTCATCTGAAATAGTTGCTTGTTTACACGCAAAGGCAATTCCAAGTAGGAGTAATGCCAAACCCAATTTTGATACTTGTTTCATTTTACATTCAATTTAAATAGTTATTAATAGATTACCACTTTGGTATTTATTTTTCAATAAGGTCAGTGTAATTTTCTATCAATAATGGATAAATGAATTTTGGGTTACTTACTTTCTTAACTCCTATTAAAAAGCGTGCCAAAAATTTTGGTTTTTTACTTTCACAGTTAGAATTATTTTTATCGTAATTTTGAGTGCCAAAAAAACACAGGGAATTGAGAACTATTATTTCGAAAACAATTGAAAATCCAGAAGCATTCAAAAGTCAATTGTTGCTTTGGTCACAACAATTTCGAGAAGTAGTTTTCTTGGATTCCAATGATTATCCATCCAAATATTCCAGTTTTGATTGTGTTTTAGCAGTAGATTCTTTTACTTCTTTACAAACGGATTATCACAACGCTTTCGAAGATTTAAAACAATACCAGCAGCAATCCAAAGATTGGTTATTCGGCTATTTGTCTTATGACTTAAAAAACGATACCGAGAAATTGCATTCCAACAATTTTGATGGTCTGCATTTTCCCGATTTGTTTTTCTTCCAGCCCAAGAAGTTGTTTTTTTTAAAAGGTAACCAAATCGAAATCCATTACTTGTATTTATG
>NZ_JBKCVI010000082.1:0-5943 GCF_046317795.1 Flavobacterium sp.
CTTCTTTCAAGGTTTCGATATGATTAATGGATGTGTCTATGCTTACTGATTGTCGGCCGTGCGAATTAGAAGCAAAAGCCAAAGCGCTATCGGCAAGCGAATAGGTAATTCCACCGTGTGCGATGGCAAAACCATTGAGCATTTCTTTTCGAATGGTCATAGAGAGTGTACATGTTCCTTCTTCAATTGACTCTACGGTGATACCGAGCCATTGGCTAAAGAAGTCGTTTTGGAACATTTTATTTACAATTTCCTTGGGTATCATAAGTTGAAAAAAGTTTTTTTATCTTTTGCCATTCTTCTCAATAAAACGCTACACCGGTAACGGTCTTCGTGGTATTCGTTATACAAACTATCTAATTTTTCTACGCACCATTGTATTCCTAATTCGTCTGCCCAAGACAATAATCCCTTAGGATAATTTACTCCCTTTGTCATGGCATTATCGATGTCTTTTGCAGAAGCTATATTTAAAAACAAAGCATCAGCAGCTTCGTTGATTAACATAACAATTACACGATTGAATATGGTTTGTGCCAAGAATAAATCTTCAGTTGGCCTCTCGACTGCGCTCGAGGTAATCGCTTGTTGATTGTAATCATAAAAACCTTTGCCGGATTTTTTACCAAAAAAACCTGCTTCTGTCAAACGCTTTTGTGTGAATGACGGTTTAAATCTCGCATCGAAATAAAATGCTGTAAACACGCTTTCGGTCACCGCATAATTGACATCGTTTCCTATAAAATCCATAAGTTCGAATGGTCCCATTCGGAAACCTCCAATGGTTTTTAAACTCCAGTCTATGGTAGCAAAATCGGCTACGCCTTCTTCATATATTCGTAAGCTTTCGCTGTAATATGGTCGAGCCACACGATTCACAATAAATCCGGGTGTGTCTTTTACAACTGCAACAATTTTTTTCCAATTGGTTATGGTTTGGATGCTAGTTTTCAGAGTGGCTTCGCTTGTCTGCACGGCTGGAATAATTTCCACTAATTGCATCAAGGGTGCTGGATTGAAAAAATGAATTCCGATAACGCGCTCTGGTTTTTTACAAGATGCTGCTATAGAAGCGATTGATAACGATGAAGTATTGGTTGCTAAAATGGTTTCGGGAGAAACGTAATTCTCGAGTTCCGAAAACAAATTTCTCTTGATATCCAGATTTTCAACTATGGCTTCGATTACTATATCGGAATGTGATAATTCTCCTAATGTGTGTGCATAGGAAATGTTATTTTCGATTCTGGATTTTTCGTGCTCGTCGATTTTAGTTTTTTCTACTAATTTATACAGCATATTTTCGAGATTGGATTTGCTTTTGGCAAGCACATCGAGATTGGTGTCGTAAATTTTTACTTCACAACCTGCTGTTGCGGCTACTTGTGCGATGCCACATCCCATTGTTCCTGAACCGATTATTGCGATTTTCATTAACGATTGCTGATTAACGATTGCTTCGCCAGTTCGAGCAAAGCTCTCGGGTGCTGATTTTTGATTTTTTTCGTCCATTTTAAAATACACATCTATTTTTTTGAAGAAGCCGTTTTTACACTTGCAACAAAAATTGAAATTAGCTCATCATTTTCTTTTAACAACATATTTAATGAATCAATATCGGTAACCAATTCAGCTCCTTTTTGAATTTTCATATTGATAAAACTTTCTCTCAATTCCTTTAAACAAATTTTCATTTTGTGAAGAAAATCATTTGTTGATTCTCCACTTCTAGCTTCACCATAATTTAAAGCAGAAGAAGTTGCAGAACGAATTCGTTGTTTTGCTAAATGTTTAGAAGCAAAAGATTTATCAATTTTCTTACACATTATAATTACATCAACAGCAAACTGAATTAATCTATCTTCTAAATTTATTGGTTTCATATACTTACTTTTAATTCAAAAATCCTTCGCCAGTTCGATCATAGCTCTCGGGTCAACAATCAAAATTCGTTAATCGTTAATCAATTCCCTTTGAACTCTGGTTTTCTTTTTTCTACGAATGCTGTTACACCTTCATTATAATCAAATGATGAACTTGCTTCAATTTGTAAATCGCTTTCTAAAGCCAATTGTTGTTCCAAATTATTATTCATCGATTGATTTAATAATCTTTTGGTTAAACCTATAGCTTTTGTTGGCATTTGAGCTAAAGTTGTTGCCAATGTCATTACTTCTTCTTCGAATAATCCAGTAGGGAAAATTTTGTAAATCATACCCATATTTATGGCCTCTACTGCAGAAACCTTATCGCCTAACATCATTAATGCTGATGCTTTTTGGAATCCAATTAGTCTTGGCAAAAAGAATGTTCCTGCGCTATCTGGAATTAATCCGATTTTACTGAATGCTTGAATGAAAGATGCATTTTCAGAAGCTACAACTATATCACAAGCTAAAGCGATGTTTGCTCCTGCTCCAGCAGCTACTCCATTTACTGCACCAATAATTGGTTTTTCGATGTTTCTAATTTTTTGGATGATTGGATTGTAGTGCTCTTCAAGAATTTTACGAAAACCTGGATTTAATTCTGGATCGGTTACTTCTTTTAAGTCTTGTCCGGCGCAAAATGCTTTTCCATTTCCGGTGATTACTATTGCGCGAACATTTGAATCGTTTGCACAATTATCTAGAGTTTCTTGTAAAAGAAACGCCATTTCACGATTGAAACTATTGAAAACTTCGGGACGATTTAGATAAATCCACGCCACGCTATTTTCAATTTTTAACTCAATTGATTTGTTGCTCATACCTTATTTATTTTTTTTAACCATTAAGAAATTAAGGTTCATTAAGGTTCTATTTCTCGCAAAGTTACAGAGTCGCAAAGTCTAGTATAAATTGCAATTTTTCATTTCTTTAAAATCTTATTAAATTCAAAAGATTCCCGTTTTCACGGGAATTTATTTTAAACATTTAAAGTAGTCAAATGGCTCCAAACAATCTTCACATTGAAACAATGCTTTGCAGGCTGTTGACCCAAACTGACTTACTAATTTTGTATTCAATGATCCGCATTGTGGACACTTTACTACTTTTTTATTTCCCAATAATGCTGCTGCATCTGCCTCTGCTGATAGTGGGGAAGCAATTCCGTATTGTTCTAGTGCTGCTCTGCCTTTGGGTGTAATCCAATCGGTGGTCCAAGCCGGTGAAAGGATTAAATCTACTTTGGTTTCGTATCCTTTTTGTTTGAATGCTGATTTTATATCGTCACCAATTACATCCATCGCGGGGCAACCGCTGTAGGTTGGGGTAATTTCAATCTCAACTATACCCTTTACTATTTTTGCCGAACGCACCACACCCATTTCCATAATTGACAAGACTGGGATTTCTGGATCGGATACTGTTTCTAGTATTTCGAAGAGTTTTTGGTCGATATGTTCTGTTGTTTCTATCATTTGTTTAAACGCAAAGTGCAAGATTTTTACGCTAAGTTCGCAATAATAATATTTTTTATCGCAAAGAAGCTAAGGCGCAAAGCTTTTTATTTCTACCAATTCATATTTGGATAGGTACGTTGCATGTATTGCATTTCTGTTAAAATATAACCCATATGTTCGCTATGAATTCCTTGTTTTCCTCCTTTTTGAAAGTATTCTATTGTTGGCATTTGAAGCGTCGCTTCTTCTAAAATTTTGTTTACTTTATTGAAATAATTTGCTTTTAAGAGTGTAACATCGACTCCAATTCCATTGGCTACTATTGCTTTATCTGCTTCGGTTTGATGGAATAATTCATCGGTAAAAATCCATAAATCATTGATAGCGGTTTGAATTCTTTTATGACTTTCTTCGGTTCCGTCGCCTAATCTTCTAATCCAATCGGAAGAAAATCTAGTGTGATACAAAACTTCTTTTATGCTTTTTTTGGCTATGGCAGACAAAGTTTCGTCTTTACTATTTTGTAATTCTTCTAATAGCGCCAAGTGAAAAATATCAAACAAAAATTGTCTTGTGATGGAATAAGCAAAATCGGTATTCGGTTGTTCAACTAATAGAACATTTTTGTATTCTCTTTCCAAACGCAAAAAAGCGATAGTATCTTCGTTTGCATCTCCGCCTTGTAATTTGGCTGCATATTGATAATAACTGCGCACCTGACCGAGTAAGTCGAGAGAAATATTGGTCATTGCTATATCGGTTTCTAAGCTTGGTCCGTGACCGCAAAGTTCGCCGAGACGTTGTCCTAAAATTAGAGAATTATCAGCAATTCCGTAGATGTATTGAATTAAATTGTTGTTCATTTTTTGTTTTTTATTACATTAAGAAATTAAGAAAAATTTAGTTTAAACCATAAAAGACACTTAAGGTTATTTTGTGAAACTCATTTCAAATTCTACATGTGTTTTAATTCATCCGGTAGTTCATAGAACGTGGGATGGCGGTAGGCCTTGTCCTTTGCAGGTTCGAAAAGTTCAGCGCTGTCATCAGGATTTGATGCTGTAATTTGCGCCGATGGAACTACCCAAATACTTACGCCTTCCATTCTACGAGTGTATACATCGCGGGCATTTTCCAGAGCCATAGTGGCATCACTAGCATGTAGTGAACCGCAGTGACGGTGTTCTAATCCGTTTTTACTTCTAATAAATACTTCCCAAAGTGGCCAATTTTTCATACTCTTATAGTTTTCAGTCGCAGTCGCAGTTGGCAGTCTGAAAACTGAAAACTGAAACTGTGAACTAATTTATATTGCTTCCTTTACTTCCTTATTCGTTTGTTTTTCGGCGTAAGCCATCGCGGCATCACGCACCCATTTTCCTTTATCCCAAGCATTTTTGCGTGCTGAGATTCGTTCTTTATTGCACGGGCCATGTCCATTTACTACTTGCCAAAATTCATCCCAATCTAAATCACCAAATTCGTAATGTTTGGTTTCTTCGTTCCATTTCAAGGTTGGATCTGGAATGGTTAAGCCAATCATGTCGGCTTGAGGTACGGTTTGATCTACAAATTGCTGACGGAGTTCGTCATTGGTTTTGCGCTTTAATTTCCATTTCATGGATTGTTCGGTGTGAACGGAAGCAGCATCTGTTGGTCCCAACATCATTAAGGACGGAAACCACCAACGATTCAATGCGTCTTGTGCCATTGCTTTTTGTTCTGGAGTTCCTTCGGCCAGTGTCATCATAATTTGAAACCCTTGACGTTGATGAAAACTTTCTTCTTTGCATACACGAACCATGGCACGGGCATAAGGTCCGAAAGAGGTTGCGCACAAAGGCACCTGATTGATAATTGCGGCGCCATCCACCAACCAACCAATCGCGCCCATATCGGCCCAAGTTAATGTTGGATAATTGAATATGCTAGAATATTTCGCTTTACCTGAATGCAGTTGATCATACAATTCCTCGCGTGAAATGCCAAGGGTTTCGCAAGCGCTGTATAAGTACAAACCGTGACCCGCTTCATCTTGGATTTTGGCTAATAATGCTACTTTTCTTCTTAACGTAGGAGCGCGTGTTATCCAGTTTCCTTCGGGCAGCATGCCTACAATTTCGGAATGTGCGTGTTGCGATATTTGACGAATGTGTGTTTGACGGTATTTTTCGGGCATCCAATCTTTGGGCTCAATTTTTTCGTCGCGTGCGATGCGGGCATCGAATTGTTCTTCTAAATTTATTAATTTCTTTTCTGACATACTCTTCTATTTAGTGTTGAGTTATATTGTATTATTACTTTTTTTAGCCCCGACCTACCGGCAGGCAGGCAGGTAGTAGCGGCATCCTTTTGACTCGTTCTCAAAACGAAGCAAAAGATATAGCGGATAGCGGGATTTGCTACATATATTCATCGGCATAAATCCTAATTAAGCACCAAAATCGACTACAATCTTTTTTGACGTGGGTACGGCTTGGCAGCTTAGGGTGTATTTTTTTGCCACTTCGCTAGCATCGAGTGCATAATTCACTTTCATTTCGGCGGTGCCTTCTACG
>NZ_JBKCVI010000083.1:0-8309 GCF_046317795.1 Flavobacterium sp.
TATTACATCTGGTTTGATGGGGTATTTTGGTATTCCTTTAAAACCATCAACCATTTTGGTTTTCAGTATTGCGTTTGGAATTTCTGTGGACAATGCCATACAATTTATGGCAAAATACCGCCATGATTTAATTCAGAACGGCGGAAAAATCAAAAAAGCAGTTATTAGTGCACTTCACGAAACGGGTATTAGTACTTTTTATACATCAGTCGTATTGATTTTTGGTTTTGCTATTTTTACCTTATCAAGTTTTGGAGGAACAATTGCTTTAGGTGGATTGATTTCAGTAACATTAACGTTTGCGATGTTTGCCAATTTAGTTGTCCTACCAGCATTAGTATTGACTGTGGAAAAATGGAGTGGTAAACAAGATGACATGGAAGAACCAAGTATCAATATTTATAGAGATAATAACGAAGAAGAAGATTCCAACGAAACAATAGAAAAATAAAAAATTATATTTGCCATATATTTCATAAATCTATTCCGATAGCTATCGGGACTAAAATTTAAATCAACTTTTTAAATGAAACATTCGAAAGTAAAAACATTACTAAACAGCACAAAATCAAACTATGAAGTAACCGTAAAAGGTTGGGTAAGAACTTTTAGAAACAATCAATTTATTGCGTTGAACGATGGTTCAACCATTCATAACCTTCAATGTGTAGTCGATTTTGAAAACACACCCGAAGAAATCTTAAAAAGAATAACTACAAGTGCTGCCGTTTCTATAACTGGAAATTTAGTTGAAAGCAAAGGTGCAGGTCAAAAATATGAAATACAAGTAACCAAGCTTGAAATTCTTGGTGATAGCGATGCAGAATTATATCCAATTCAATTAAAAAACAAACCGAGTTTGGAATTTTTAAGAGAAAAAGCCCATCTTAGAGTTAGAACTAATGCTTTCAGCGCCATAATGCGAGTGCGTTCTGTATTGTCATTTGCGGTGCATTCTTATTTTCAAGAAAAAGGATTTTTCTATGTAAACACACCCATTATAACAGGTTCCGATGCCGAAGGTGCAGGTGAAATGTTTAAAGTGACCGCTTTGCCTTTCGATGGAACACCAAGAACTGAAGATGGAAAAGTAAACTATGCAGCTGACTTCTTCGGAAAAGAAACCAACTTAACGGTTTCGGGACAACTAGAAGCCGAAACTTTTGCTATGGCATTGGGTCAGGTGTATACTTTTGGCCCAACGTTTCGTGCAGAGAATTCCAATACCTCACGTCACTTAGCTGAGTTTTGGATGATTGAACCCGAAGTGGCTTTCAATGATTTGAACGACAACATGGATTTGGCAGAGGATTTTATCAAGTATGTCATCAAATTTACTGTTGAAAAATGTGCCGATGATTTGAAATTCCTTGAAGGAAGATTATTGGATGAAGAAAAGCAAAAACCACAAGCAGAACGAAGCGAAATGACTTTGTTGGAAAAATTAAACTTCGTTTTACAAAACGATTTCAAACGTGTTTCTTATACCGAAGCCATTGACATTTTAAAAGATTCAACGCCAAATAAAAAGAAAAAATTTCAATACCCAATAGAAGCATGGGGTGCCGATTTACAAAGTGAACACGAACGTTTCTTAGTTGAAAAACATTTCAAATGTCCGGTGATTTTATATGATTATCCGGCAAAAATTAAAGCATTTTACATGCGTTTGAATACCGATACCGAACCAGGAAAAGAAACCGTAAGAGCTATGGATATTTTATTTCCAGGCATTGGCGAAATTGTTGGAGGTTCACAAAGAGAAGAGCGCTTTGATGTTTTAGTGGAAAAAATGAAAGCACTTGGTATTGATGAACAAGAATTATGGTGGTATTTAGACACAAGAAGATTTGGTTCAGCGGTGCATTCTGGATTTGGATTAGGTTTTGAAAGATTAGTGCTTTTTGTAACTGGAATGACCAATATTCGTGATGTCATTCCTTTTCCAAGAACGCCAATGAATGCAGAGTTTTAAAAAGTTTATAGTTCATGGTTTATAGTTTGTAGTTAACAACCATAAACCAATAACAACAAACCATAAACTAAAAAATATATGTTAAAACAATTCTTAAATCTAAAATTATCCCAAAAATTATCTCCACAGCAAATCCAGCTGATGAAGTTAATTCAACTGCCTACGCAAGCTTTTGAACAGCGATTGAAAGAGGAATTGTTCGAAAATCCCGCTTTGGAAAGTGGCAAAGAGGAAGAATCATATGAGAAAGACGAGTTTGACAATAATGACGACTATGACGATTATGAAGGAACTGAAAACATTGAAACCGAAATCAATATTGACGAATATTTAAGCAACGACGAAACGCCCGATTATAAACTTCAAGCCAATAATTATAGCGATGACGATGATGACCGTGAATCGCCTCTTGCTGAATCTATCAGTTTTCATCAAGATTTAATTAACCAATTGAACACTTTTATACTCACCGATGAGCAACGCAGTATTGCCGAATTTCTTGTTGGAAGTATTGATGATGACGGTTATTTAAGAAGAAATGTCCAAGATATCGTTGACGATATGGCGTTTACGCAAGCCATTTATACCGATGAGAAAACCGTTGAAAAAATAGTGCATATCATTCACGAATTAGAACCTTCGGGAGTTGGAGCTCGAGATTTGCAGGAATGTTTATTGTTGCAATTGAAACACAAAACCCCAACGGAATATGTGGAATTGGCAATTGATTTACTCGAAAACCAATTTGATGCTTTTACCAAAAAACATTACGATAAACTACTTCAGAAATACGAGATTACGCAAGAGAAATTAAAAAAAGCAATTGAAGAAATCGAAAAATTAAATCCAAAACCTGGTGGTTCTTTTGACAGTAGCAGTCGTGTGGTGGAACAAATTGTTCCTGATTTTGCTATCAGAATTGTGGATGGGGAACTAGAATTGACTTTAAACGGCAGAAACGCACCAACGTTGCATGTTTCCAAAGATTATCAGGAAATGCTACAAACCTATAAAGACTCTCGAGATAAATCGCATTCGCAAAAAGATGCGGTGCAGTTTATCAAACAAAAACTGGATTCGGCCAAATGGTTTATCGATGCTATTCGACAACGCCAAGAAACGCTTTTTGTGACCATGAATGCTATCATGCATCTACAACAAGACTATTTCCTTGATGGCGAAGAAACCAAGTTAAAACCCATGATTCTAAAAGACGTTGCCGATATGATTGGTTTGGATGTTTCTACGGTTTCTCGTGTAGCCAATAGCAAATATGTAGACACGCCTTATGGCACCAAATTGATAAAAGAATTCTTCTCAGAATCCATGAAAAACGACCAAGGCGAGGATGTTTCTACCTTAGAAATCAAAAAAATCCTAAAAAACATCATCGAAGAAGAAGACAAAAGCAAACCTTTGCCCGATGATCAATTAGCCGAAATTCTTGGTGAAAAAGGATACCCCATTGCCCGAAGAACCATTGCGAAATATAGAGACTTACTCGATATTCCTGTGGCGAGAATGAGGAAGAAGATTTAAAATTAAATTACTGTTTTGAAAAAAATCCTCCCTTTTTTTTCCTATCTCTTCCACCCTATTTTCGTTCCGCTTTTTGGAACTGTTTTCTATGTTTTGTTAGACTCCATTTATTTAACCACTGCACAATATTTGCTCTTGTTTCTGCAAATTGTCATCATCACTTTTTTGTTGCCGATTGCTTTTTTTTACTTGCTAAGAACATTTGGCAAAATAGACAGTGTCATGCTTTCGGAGATTTCGCATCGCAAAATTCCGTTGCTGCTTCATATTATGTTGCTTACTGTTTTAATCAATAAAAGCATCACTCTGGATCGATTTCCATTATTGTATTGCTTTTTTCTAGGAGGAATCATGAGTGCTGTTCTTGCTTTTTTATTGTTGTATGCCAAAATAAAAGCCAGTATTCACATGATTGGCATCAGTGCATTAACCTTTTTTATTATTGGATTGAGTTTAAAAAATGAGGTGAACACCGTTTCGCTTGTTGCCTTTTTTGTAATAATAAATGGGCTTGTGGCTTCTTCACGATTGGTAATGAAAGCGCATACTAACAAAGAATTGTTGATTGGTTTTGTATGTGGCACACTACCACAATTAGGATTATTCTTTTTATGGTTATAGAATGTAAAACATCAACCCAATATTGAGTGTACTCATGTCAATGGATTGATTATCAATTTTTGCCGAAGATGTAAACAACGGGTTAAAACCATAGTACATATAAAGGTTCAAAGTATTCCAACCAACTGCTGCATAGGCACCATAATGAAATGCATTTAAATCAGTATTCCCAGAACTTTTTATTTTGGATGTAGTAGATACAAATTTATAACTGTCATAAAATAAATAACTCAATTTTAGTCCGGTATAAATTCTCCAAAATTTATGACTTTCTGGCGTTGAATTTCGCCATCGGATTTCGATAGGTAGGTCTACAAAATGCAATGATAATTTGTCTTTAGAATAATTAACATCTTGACCTATTAAGTTATAAGTGTTATTCCCGCCAACGTTAGTAATCACTATGTTTTGATTGTAAACTGAAAAAGAATAGCCCAATCCTGCCGCAATAGCAAAAGTTCTGCTTTTATTTAACGGCATGTCTCTAAGAAATCCAAGGGCAAAACTAGTAGCAAATTTATTTTGACTAAAACCGTCAGGTGTTTTCCTAAGACTATTATAAGTAAAATTTATATAAAATTGGTCTTCGCGATATAAAGAATCGATAGCATCAAAATCGATTTCATCTTTTTGAGCAAAGACACTCAAGGAAGCAAAAAAAGTTAAGATGAAAAGATAGACTCGCATAAAACTAATTTTAAGAAGAATAAGCAGAGAGGATGGGATTTTACAACCATTCCTAACTAATTGTTATTAAACATTTTGAAACTTAAATAAAATTTAGGTAACCGAATTTACCCCCTTTTGAATCGTTATGATTTACATTAATTTGTAAGTTGTAAAAGTACGAATAAAACCCAATTAAAAAAAGTGTTTAGAATAAAAGAATACCAAAATATGAACTAGTTATTTGAAACTATTTCTATAGCCATCGGAAAAAATTTGATTATTATATTTTTCAAAATTTAACCAAAAATTAAATGAGCTACTTGTTCATATTTTAATCCTGCATAAGAACAAAACTCTTCGATAGTTAGAAACTCATTTTCGAGCTTGTTGAGGTCAGTTTTCACTTTTTGCATTAATCTGGTACTTTGACGATAACTCTTTCCTGTTATGCGCTGTATGTCTTTCGGATAGATGCAAACCCTCTGTTTTTCAAATTTCATACATTATCTATGCCTTTAACTAGGCTTTGATTAACTTAAACCTATTAATTAGTAAAGTTAAAGATTATACAAAAGTAATATTTTTTGAAATATAAATTTATTCTGCAATTTAAGTCGGTTTAAGCCACTTTTTAATGCGCATTTATGACTATTTGAGCCATTTGTGTCGCATTGCGACATATGGAACAGGTTGCTCTTTTTTAATCTGTTTTATTGACTAAAATTTGTTCTCAAATCAATCTAAGGATGTTGCAACAAGAATGATGATTGAGGGAATTGTTCACTGATTTATAAACAAAAATTTTAGAAGTTATGGCTAGACAGAAAGGCATAATTAAGTTGAAAGGTACTATTGGCGATATTACTTTTTATAAAACCCAAGACGGACACTTGGCAAGAGAAAAAGGCGGAATTGAAGCTAGTAGAATTGCAAGTGATCCTGCGTTTCAAAGAACGCGTGAGAATGGTTCTGAATTTGGACGTGCCGGAAAAGCAGGTAAAGTTTTGCGAACTGCTTTAAGAGCGTTGCTTTTGAATTCTGCTGATGGTAGAATGGTAAGCCGTTTAACTCAGCAAATGGTAAAAGTTATTCAAGCGGATTTAATTAACGAAAGAGGTTTGAGAAACGTAATCGATGGCGAAGCTGAATTATTGACTGGATTTGAGTTCAATATTCGTGGTAAGCTAGGAACTAGTTTATTTGCTCCTTTTGTAGGTGCAATAGATAGAGTTACTGGAGAAATTACTGTGGATTTGGCTCCATTTATTCCAACCAATATGATTGCTGCACCAAGTGGAACTACTCACTACAAAATTATTTCAGCTGGAGCTGAAATCGATTTTGAAGCTGAAACGTTTGTAGTTGCCAATTCGGAAACTGCGATTTTACCTTGGGATGCAGTTGCTACGGTTGCTATCGCTCAAGTAAATGTGGTTACTCCAGCGAGCACCAAACCACTTTTCTTGGCATTAGGTGTTGAGTTTTATCAACAAGTAAATGGACAAATGTACCCACTTAAAAATGGTGCATACAATCCATTATCGCTAGTGCAAGTAAGCGGATTGTAGGATGGTTTTAGAACTATCGAGAACTTATTTCCCGGATGGAACAAACGGTAAACTCGAATGCGAGGGCAAATTGATTTGTTACACCATTAAATTGCCTTGGAAGAATAACGAAACGAAGGTTTCCTGCATTCCTGAAGGGAAATATTTTATTAGAAAACGATACAGTGCAAAATATAAATGGCATATAGAATTGGTGGATGTACCGAATAGAAAGTTTATTCTTTTTCATCCTGCCAATAATGCTCAAAAAGAATTGCAAGGTTGTATCGCTCCTGTTATTAAACTTTTTGGTCCTAGTTTAGGTTTGATGTCGAGAAAAGCTTTTACTAAGCTTAAAGACTTTGTTTACAAAGCTTTGGACAATAAAGAAAGTGTTGAAATACTTATCCAATCTTGATTTCCGCCGATGCGGAAATGACAATAAAAATTAATTATGAAAAAAATCATTAATAGAGCAAAAGCTCCCACACCAAAGTTTTTCAAAGTGCTTCGAACTGTTGGGTTGGCATTAGCTGCCGTTGGTGGAACTATTATAGCTGCTCCAATTGTTTTACCTGCAATAGTTACAACTATTGGAGGTTATGTTGCAGTAGCTGGAGGAGTTTTGTCAGCTGCAAGTCAGCTTACTACAACCGATGACAGCCAATAATCCCACATTGATAGGAACTGCTGGTGGCACATTTCTAAGTATTGTACCTAATCTTTCTTCTGATGATATTGCCAAAACGGTTGTCTTGGCTACTGTTGGCGCGGTAGTTAGTTTTACGATTTCGTTACTGCTTAAAAGCCTAAATAAGAAGCACAAAAAATAAGTTTAGCCCTATCCCGAAGTTTCGGGAGTGGTGACCTCTGGGTTAGACAAATTGGAAGCCAAGTCGTGAGACCTGGCTTTTTTGATTTTAAACTTCTCCAAATTGATTGAGTATCACCTCAACCACTACAATTTTTGAATTATACCAATACAAATCGTTGTATTTTGCATAATCTAATGCTTTAATTCTGCTATCAAAAGCACCAAAAAATACTCGTGATTCTTTTGACTTCCATCTATCGGTTTGAAATAATAAAAATACGCTCATAGGATTGATTTTTAGGATTAATAAATAAATTATTTGTTGCAGTAGCGATGTAAAATCACTCTTCGCATATCGTTGATTAAATTGATATTTTCGTGAAATTGTTTTTCTTTTTGCTCCAAAAGTTTGAGAGCTGCAACGTGTTTAATGTGAGCTTCGTGTTCTTCCATCATAATTTTAGACTTTATAAAAAACTCTTTTTTGAAATCGTTAAGGCGTAAAAATGGAATTACAGAACCAACCAAATGTTGATTCCAAAAATTAGTTTTCCATAAACTATAAGCAACAAAATAAAGGTTTTCACAATCCTGTTCTAAATCAAATATGACTACAAAACTGTTTGTAAATGGCTCTTTTTGTGGCTTTCCGCTGTTCATCCCTTTGTTAAGTAGGAATAAATGCGGTTTCGAGTAAATCGTGCCTTTTTTGTGGGTTTTAATAATGAAATTCTGCATAACATTCTGCTTTAAAAATTGATTAGATTTTTAATTTTTTCGCAGATTTTCTCTTGAAATGGAGGTTTGCCTCGCTACGCTCCGCCCATTAAAATTTTTTTCGCTAAATGTTATTTAAAATCGGAAGCGAAGAATATTCATTTCAAAAGAAAAAAAAGAAAAAAAGAAAGCCATTCGTCCAAGTGGAAGGTTTCAAAAAAGCAAGTTTTTTTGAAAAAATACTACCTGATAAGGTGGAGATTTTTTCTGAAACCCGCAGGGCTTGAATTTGCTTTTTTGAATACCTGGAACTTACCTTTGCTCTCTTTTTTTTTATTTTTTGTTTTGATTTCAAATACTAAACGACATCGTATAATCGGAATTTTATTTGAAGGAATGAGAGTTGATTTGAAAGATAGACGTCTTC
>NZ_JBKCVI010000084.1:0-8203 GCF_046317795.1 Flavobacterium sp.
GATCTAGTACAGTGTTGTCTCTAGCTTCCATAATTTTTTCTTATAAAGCTATAAAAAAACCTCTGTTACAAAACAGAGGTCTTATTATAGTTATTAATAATTAATTGTTAATTATTTTATTTTAAATACTACTTTACGAACTAAGCGTCTTGCATATTCAGAGTTTTTATCAACTGAATTGTCTACACCGTTTCCAACAATATTTAACCTAGAAGCATCAATTCCTGATTTAACTAAAATGTCTTTAACATTTTGAGCCCTGTCAGATGATAATTTATTGTTGTAATCTGTATTACCCAACTCATCTGCGTAACCAATGATATCGACAGATTTAGTTGGATTATTTCTTAAGTAATTCAAAATAAATCCTATATTATCTGAAGACCCATTAGTTGGTTGTCTTTTATTTTTATCAAAATAAGCAGCTACATAACCCTCATTAATAAATTGCTCTAACATACTTTCATTGATAGCATTTTTATTATTATCGTTATTTGTACTTATAGAATTATCTACATATTTTTCTAACTGATCTGGAACTCCATTATTATTTTTGTCAACCATTCTACCTTTAGTATCTACAGCAACACCAGCAATAGAGTTGTTTTCAACATCTAAATAATCAGGAACACCATCTTTATCAGAGTCATTCATTAATCCTTCAATTTCACCAATTTTATTATTAAGTGAGTCAAGTTTTGCATCATTTTTATCTTTAATAATAGCCCAATCTCCGTGAATTTTTCCTTTTCCTAAAGCTACAGAAAGTCCAATAGAAGTTCTTACTAAACTCCCAGTTAAATTGTTTTTTGCTTCTGAAAACGTAATTCCGTCCCAATTATAGTGTTGTCTAACATTTGAATTAACTGTAAAATCAGCAAATACACTTACGTTTTTAAAAATTCTAATTTGAGGTGATAATCCAAGTACAGCACCGCCATTCCACTCTGTTTTATCTTGAGGACCCATTCCTGGTGTCATACTAGAAACATTAAATCCAAAATGAAACAATAAACCAAAGCGACCTGATTGCTGTTGAATATCAAATAATCTTACCAAATTAACAACTCCTTCCGCAGTAAATTGATTATGTTTCATTTGAAAAGGTAAACTACCCGAACCATTTTGTTCTTGTAGATTATCAATATTAACATTGGCTTTTATACCAAACTTTGGACTAAACATATATCGTGCACCTAAACTAAAGGTATTGATAGCTATACCACCAAAAAATGTCCCTGGTTTATTTCCATAATATCCATCAGTATATGGTTTTGCGCCTTTGGACTGTCCAAAACTTGCCTCAATAGACCATCGGTTGAAAGATTCCCCAACCAATTCTTTATCTTGTTCTGCTGCTTGAAGCTCTAAATTATTTTTATTTTTGTCATTTTTCTTTTGTGCATTAATAGCTAACGAAAAGCATAAAATGGTTAAAAGTAATAGTAATCTATTTTTCATAATTATTGTTTTGAATATTATTAACAAATTTTAAAATATGCACAAATATATGGTTTTAGTATTAATATGCAATATTTTTTTTAAAATCAAAAAATCTAAAATTAAATAATCAATGAATTTTATTCCACAAAATCATTTTTCCCAGATGGCATTTCATAAATTTCTAAAGAAAAATAAGGTATTGATGCAAAAATATGGTCAAATATATCTGCCATAATAAATTCATAGTTTTCAAATCTTTTATCATTGGAAAAAGCATATATTTCTAAGGGAATTCCCTGAGATGTAGGTTGCAACTGCCTGCAAAGGAGTATCATTTCCTTATTCAATCCCGGATATTGGCTTAAATACTGTGTAATATATTTTCGGAATAATCCAAAATTTGTCATGTTTCTTCCATTAATCATCAAAGATTTATCAACTTGATGTGATGTATTGTATTTTTCGATTTCTATTTGACGCTTTTCAATGTAAGCACTAATTAATTGAATTTTTTTTAGTTCGTTCAATTCATTATCTTTTAAGAAACGAATACTGTTTGCTTTAATTAATATGTGTCTTTTAATTCGTCTTCCATCTGAATTCAACATTCCACGCCAATTTCTAAAAGAATCTGAAATCATACTGTAGGTTGGAATTGTTGTGGTTGTATTATCAAAATTTCTAACTTTAACTGTTGCCAAATTAATTTCAATTACATCGCCATCAGCACCAAATTTGTCAAACGTTATCCAATCACCAATACGAACCATATCGTTTAATGAAACTTGTACACTCGCGACAAATCCTAAAATGGTATCTCTAAAAATTAAAATAATTATTGCCGATATGGCACCGAAAGTGCCTAACATTTTGCCAGTACTGATGTCAAAAATCTTCGAAACGATTATAACAAAACCAACTACCCATAATACAATCATAATTACTTGAATGTAACTATCTATAGGTTTATCACTATAGGAAGGATTTTGTTTTAAATAATCTTTGAGCGCATTAAAGACGGTTTTAATTATCCACAAACTTAAAAGCACAATATAAATCCCAACTAATTTCCCGAAAATAGACTCCCAGTAGACAAAATTCTCTAAAATTATTGGAACCGATTTATATATAAAAAGTAGGGGAATTAAATGCGCAATGTATTTTGCTGTTTTATTAGAAACCAATAAATCATCAAATTTTGTTTTTGTTTTTTTGGCTACAAAAATCATTGCTCTAACCAATACTAAGCGGAAAACTAAAAAAATAGAATATGCTAAAAGGGAAAGTATTAAAATATTTAAGAGTAAACTTAAATAGGATGAAAATGTTTCCCCAAAATCCCATTTCTTAAATAAAGGGTAGCTCCAGCCGAATACTTTTTCTATAATTTTATACATTTTTTACGTATTTTTTTTCTATATAAAAGGTCGCAAATGGCAAAAGCGAAGCCAGTTGAACTAAAAACAATTCTTTTATATTCCAATTCTGAATATTGCGAATTAAGAAAGCTAATGCAACATATAAGATAAACAATATTCCGTGAGCCATTCCTATTGGAAATAATAAAGTTTTATACAATTCAATATTCGACGGCTTAATGATTAACATATTAAAGAAAAGTGCTAAATAGGATATCCCTTCAGCTATGGCAGTAAATTTAAAAAGTTTGGTCATGATTTTCAATTTGATGTCAAAATTAAGTAATAACAGCAACAAAGAAACTAAAAAGCGGTTACTTTTGCTTACATATAATTAAAATGAGCAAAAGAGATTTAAAAAAATACGTAAATGAACTTACTAAAGAACAACTAGAAGAGCAAATTATCGAGTTGTATCATAAATTTAGCGATGTAAAAGTATACTATGATTTCGTTTTCAACCCCAATGAAAATAAACTTTTACGAGAAGCAAAACTCAAAATCTCCAATGAATATTTCCCTATCAGAGGGAAAAAACCAAAAATGCGACGTTCAATTGCACAAAAATTCATCAAACATTTTTTAACGCTTGGTGTCGACAGTTTTTTAATTGCTGACCTGATGATATATACTATAGAAATTGCTCAAACATTTTCATCAGAGAAAACTATTAAACAAGAATTGTTTTTCAAAAGCATGTTGTCTTCTTTCCAACAAGCAGTAAGTTTTTTAATAGAAAACGGAATTTTACATGATTTCAAAAGTAGGGTAGTGGACATAAAGGACCAAGCCATTAAACAAGATTGGTTCAATAGCTATGAATTTAATGCTATTATAGAAAGATTTGAATATTAATTTTTTGTAAATAAACTATTTAGTTTTGGTGAAAAGTGTTTTTTAGGTGTACTTTTGCAAAATTGTAAAAATCGTTATGCCTCAAAAAGATTTTAATATCGAAATTGAAGAAAAAAAGGAACTCTACGGTTACCAAAAAGGAGATATTGACAAGATATTTGAACGTTTGGACAATGCGCCTAGCGATTATCATTTACTTTACCAATTGCCAACAGGTGGAGGAAAAACCGTTATTTTTTCTGAAATTGTGAGACGTTATTTATCAAAACACAACAAAAAAGTAGTTGTTTTAACTCATAGAATTGAACTCTGCAAACAAACTTCCAAAATGCTAAAAGGGTTTGATGTTAAAAACAAAATTATCAATAGTAACATTAAAGAACTACCAGATCAAGATGATTATTCTTGTTTTGTTGCAATGGTTGAAACGTTGAAAAATAGATTGAATGACGAAAAATTAATGATTGACAATGTTGGATTAGTTATTATTGATGAAGCACATTACAATTCATTCAGAAAGTTATTCAGTCAGTTTAAAAAATCCTTCATACTTGGTGTAACAGCAACACCTTTGAGTTCAAATATTAAGCTTCCAATGCATCAAAATTATAATGAACTAATAGTGGGCGATACCATTCAATCTCTTATAGAAAAAGGGTTTTTAGCAAAAGCAACAACATATAGTTATGATGTTGGGCTAACGTCTTTAAAAGTGGGTATAAATGGCGATTATACTGTAAAATCTTCGGATGATTTATACATGAATATGGTTATGCAGGAAAAGTTATTGCATGCATACACGGAAAAATCATTGGGTAAGAAAACATTAATTTTCAATAATGGAATCAATACTTCATTATATGTGTATGAAACCTTTAAAGAAGCAGGATTGCCTATTAAGCATTTGGACAATACAACTTCGATAGAAGATCGAAAAGACGTATTACATTGGTTTAAGAAGACTCCCGATGCCATTTTAACTTCGGTTGGAATACTAACTACCGGATTTGATGAACCAACGGTAGAAAGTATTATTTTAAATCGCGCTACTAAATCATTGACATTGTATTTTCAAATGATTGGTCGGGGTTCTCGAAAATTACCTCATAAAGATAATTTTATAGTTATCGATTTAGGAAATAACGCCTTGCGCTTTGGTTTATGGAATGATCCAGTTGATTGGCAACATATATTTAAATCACCTGAATATTATTTGGAAAATCTTAGAGATGATGCTGAAATTGAAAATAATTTCAAATACGTGATGCCAGATGCAATTAGAAAGATGTTTTCAAAATCAACTGAAATTACAATTAATATTGAAGAAGAATTTAAAAAAGTAATAGCACAAAACTTGCGATCCAAAGAAGTTATTGAAAAATCGCTAAATCAACACGCCTTAATGTGTGTTGAAAACACAACAGAGTTAACTGCAGCAAGAATGCTTTCAAAATTATTAAACGATGATATTGAAAGTCGTATTAGACGTTTTGTAAATTGTCTTGGGAAAACTAGTAAAAATTATAGAGAATGGTTAATTGAAGATTATAAAACCAAATTATCATTAACAATAGGAAAAAAGTATAGAGAGTTAAATTTTTAGAATTATTAATTCATATAAGGTTACCTAATAAATTGTTTTATTGTTATTTAAGTATTTTATCTTTATTAATTCGTGGCCTTATTATATGAATTATAATTTATATTATGTAAAATAGATATTTTTACAAAACATCCTACTTTCTCTCAAAATATAATTATAAAATGTTTTAAACAATTATACAATTTTGGGAAATGCTTTATTATTTTTGTAGCAAGTAATAAATAAATATTATTTAGAGAAATAAAAACATGAGTAATTCAATTGCTGAAAATATTGCTATTTTTTTAAAAGAATATGCGCCATTCAAATATTTGAATTTTGAAGAATTAATTCAAGTTGCTACCAGTATTGGTGTTGTTAATTTAGAAAAACACAAAGTGTTGTTTCAAATAAATGACAAGCTTCACGAATCATTTTATGTTGTTGCCTCAGGAGTTATCAATCTTTCTGTTATTGCTGATTCGGAAGAAACATTACTCAATAAGTGTTATGCTGGAGATGTATTTGGACTGCGTCCTTTTTTTGCAAAGAACAATTACATGATGACTGCGAAGGCACGCGAAGAAAGTATAGTTTACGCCATACCAATTAAAGTTTTCAAACCTTTTGTTGCACAGAACCCTCAAGTACTGGATTTCTTGCTAGAGAGTTTTGCTACAAATACAAGAAACCCTTTTGACAAAGAAAACCGTGGCAAACTAATAACTGATAATGTATACACTGATGTACAGTCAAATGAGTTTCAGTATTTTCAATCACTTACCTACAACAAAACTCCTCTAAAAGTCAATAAAACATCAATAGTAAAAGACGCTGCACAACTTATGACTGAAAACTTGGTTGATAGTGCTATTGTGGTGGATCAAAACTATCCTATTGGAATTGTTACGGATACTGATTTTAGAAATAAAATTGCCAACGGTAGATTTCCGATTACTGCTACTTTAGACAAAATCATGTCTTCACCAGTAATTACAGTTCCAGAAAATATTTCTGTTGCAGAATCTCAATTATTGCTATTAAAGTATAATGTTAGTCATTTATGCGTAACAGTTGATGGTTCAGATAAATCAGAGGTTAAAGGTATAATTTCTGAGCATGATTTAATTGTAGCACAAGCTAATAATCCTGGAGTATTAATTAAGGAAATCAAACGCTCTTTATCTCCAAAAGAATTAAAATCAGTTCGTGAAAAGTTAACAGAATTAATACAATCATCACTAGCTAAAAATATTCCACTACCACATATTTATAACATTTCCGGTGAAATTATTACGGCAATTATCAAAAGAGCTGTTGAATTAGCAATACTTGATTTAGGTTCTCCTCCAGCCCGATTTGCATGGTTAAGCATTGGAAGTCAAGGACGAAAAGAACAATTATTATTAACAGACCAAGACAGTATTTTGATTTTTGAAGATGTTGCTGCCGAAAAATACAGAGATGTCAAAGATTACTTTTTAAAATTGGGAAAAAGGACTACCGAGATTCTTGAAAAAGTTGGTTATAATTACTGTCCAAATGGCCATATGGCAAGTAATATGCTTTGGTGTAAGTCCTTATCCGATTGGATTAAACAATACAATAGTTGGATGAAAACTCCGGGTGAAAATTCAAATGATATTAGTAGTATATTTTTTGATTACGAAATTGCTTTTGGTGAAGGAAAAATAGAAGATACCATTGCCGACTTAGTTTTAATTAATTCTAAAAACAATGCTTTATTTTTTGATTATTTAGGTAATGATGCATTGCGAAAAAGCCCTGCACTTAACTTTTTTAAAAAATTTAATGTAGAAGAAGAAGGTGAAAATAAAGGTAAATTTGACATCAAAAACAAAGCTATAATGCCATTGGTTGATGGCGCTCGCCTTTTTTCGATTAGTTTAAATTTACGAGGCATAAATAATACCTTCTCTAGATTTAAACAATTGGCATTGGTAGATCCAAAATTTTCTGAAGTTTATTTAAATTGTGCCGATGCATTTTTAATTCTATCTAAATTTAGAACATTAGAAGGTCTGAAAAATGATAATTCTGGTGACTTTATTAATATTGACGAATTAACAAAAGTTGAAAAAGAAAGATTGAAAAATGCACTCATGCCAATGAAAGAATTAGAAGATTTAATCAAAGATAAATTTCAATTAACACAATTTTCTTAACATGTTAGATTGGATAAAAAATATCAATAAAGAATACCCTGAATTTTGGAAATCGTATATAGCAAAATTTGAAACAAAATCAAGTCGGTATGTCATTCTATCAACTGAAACAACAGGATTAAATCCCAAAAAAGATGTTATATTATCATTTGGAGCTATTGCAGTTGTAAATGATATAATAAGAATTGGAGATAATTTTGAAGTAGTCATTTTACAATATAAATACCTTCATGATCATGGATTGTCTAATGAATTTTTAATCGAAAGCAAATTACCAAAGTTTGCCGAATATCCAGCAATTCAAGCCCTTCTTGATTATATAGGTAATGCTGTTTTGGTTGGACATCGCATACATTTTGATATTGAAATGATTAATGATGTTTTGGAAAAAATGGAATGTGGAAAATTAAAAAATGAAGCTTTAGATATAGAGATTATGCATCAAAAATTACTTGATATTACTAGTAAATCTTTTTCTTTAGAAGACTTAATTAAACATTATAAAGTTCCTTTAAATGATAGAAACTCTGCTTCTGATGACGCGTATTCAATAGCATTACTCTTTTTAAAATTAAAATCTAAATTGGGGTTTAAATAACAAAAACCCACTCCATGGAGTGGGCTTTTCCGATCTGTCAAAATCAAACAAAACAATAATCAAACTATTTTATGGTTACCCATGTTTATTATTTTTTGATAAACATGTTAGTGTAGTATTT
>NZ_JBKCVI010000085.1:0-2608 GCF_046317795.1 Flavobacterium sp.
AATAGGAGGAAGACTTGTTATTCCGGTTGGCGATAAAGAACAAGTAATGACCATGCTCATCCGTAAAAACGAAACACAGTTTGAAAAACATGAGGTTGGCGATTTTAAATTTGTACCTTTATTAGAAAATAAAAATTAAAATATGAAAAAACTATATTTCCTTTTGTTTCCTATTGTATCTTATTCACAAGGATACACTAGTTATTTTACAGGCAACACCACAAACATAACAACGACAACTGAGTTTGGAGTTTGCCTAATGGGTGGCGCTACAGAAAACGATAACGCCATGACTTGGCTATTTCAAAAAGCAAATGGTGGCGATATTGTCGTTTTGCGTTCTACTGGGAGTAATGGCTATAATAATTATTTGTATTCTGGATTAGGTGTTACTGTTAATTCTGTTGAAACATTAGTGATTACTTCTGCGGCTGGTGCTACTAATCCTTATGTTTTGGATAAAGTTTCTAAAGCAGAAATGATTTGGTTTGCTGGTGGAGATCAATGGAATTATGTTTCTTACTTTAAAAATAATGCACTTGAGGATTTAATTAATTATCATGTGAATGTAAAAAGTGCTCCAATTGGTGGTACCAGTGCAGGGATGGCCATTTTAGGTGGACGTTATTTTTCTGCTCAAAATGGAAGTGTAACTTCAGCTCAAGCAATGTCAAATCCTTATGCTACCAATGTTACTCTCGCTGGATATTCAGGAAATACCTTGCCTACAACCGATTTTTTGAATATTCCATTTTTAACAAATGTAATAACGGATACGCATTATGACAATCCCGATAGAAGAGGACGACATGCTACTTTCATGGCTCGATTTAGGCAAGATTATGCAACAGAAATTTATGGAATAGCGTGCAATGAATATGTAGCAGTTTGTATAGGAACTGATGGAAGAGCACGTGTTTATGGAGATTATCCCAATTATCAGGAGTTTGCCTACTTTATTCAGCCGAATTGTTTTTGGGGTGTTCCTGGTCCATATTGTGTAACTGGTCAACCTTTAACATGGAATTCAATAATGGTTTATAAAGTCCCTGGCACCATGAATGGCGATAATTATTTTGATGTTTCACCAAGTGGCTGGGGATATTCACCATCACCACAGATTTCAGGCGGCAGCTGGGAAACCTGGAATATTTACAATGGTGTACTAAATGTAGTTTCAGGAGGTGCTCCATCTCCAATCTGCTTGTTGGCTGTAGGTGAAAATGAAATTAATAAATTTAGTGCATCACCAAATCCTTTTACAAACTCTATTTATTTAGAAAATGCCGAAAATGCTATAGTGGAAATCTATGATAGTTTAGGTAAAAAAGTTTTTTTTGTTATGGATCATACTTCTAATGCAATCGATACTTCTCAATTCTCTAACGGATTGTACTTTGTAAAAATTCAAAAAGAAGGAAATATAGAAACAAAAAAAATGATTAAGAAATAAGAAATTGGTTGCTACTAGAATTAAAAAAATCCTGAAATTATTCAGGATTTTTTATGTGATTCACTTCTTATTTTTTGGTTTCAGGAGCCATAAAACCGTCTTTTCGCATTTCTTTAGCCACTTCTATGATAATGTTATCAACGGTTTGGGATACATCAATCACATTACTTGAACTAGTGGTTCCTGTCCAAATTAGTTTGTTGTTTTTTAATGAAAATACATTTGTTTCAACAATATAATAGGTGTTTTCTTGATAATATCCAACATCATAATAATTTGGAGAATACATATCATACCAACCGCCATAATAACCTCCATAAATCCCACCATAGTAACCACCATAAAACATACTAGTATTTGTTCCAGGAACATAACTAGTTTCTTTTTTAGTATCAACTAATCGCATAGTGATGACACCATCATATCCTTCACTATCCAAAATACTTAATTTTTGTTTTGTTGTATAATCCAAATTAGTTTTAGTAAAAAGCATGTACGATGGATGAAAAAGTTTGTTTTTAGAAGTGATTTGATCTTCTACCACTCTACGAGTAGTTTCATTTTTCAATAAAGCAACTACCATTATTTTTTTGAATTGCTCTTTAGAAGCTGTTGTCTCGGGGTCTTTCCAACTGCTTACAATTGTTGTGTTTGTTCCACCACAACTAACTAAAAGAATACCTGTCAGCAATACTAAAATTTTTCTCATGATTTATTTTTTAAAAGTTTATAAATATAAGAATTAAATAGAATTTCACTATAAAACTAAAAAGCTTTTTTTATTCGGTCTATATCTCGCTTAACATCTTGTTCTTTAAGACTTTCCCGTTTATCGTAGGTTTTTTTTCCCCTGCTGAGTCCAATATCTAGTTTGGCTATTCCTTTTTCGTTAGTAAAAAGTTTCAGGGGAATGATGGTTAATCCTTTTGTATCGATAGCTTTTTCAAGTTTTTTAAGTTCTCTTTTATTAAGCAATAGTTTGCGCTCGCTTTTGGCTTTGTGATTAAATTGATTTCCATATAGATATTCCTCAATTTGGGTATTAATGGCAAATAATTCACTGTTGTGAAATTCACAAAAACTTTCTGTTATGTTGGCTTTTCCTAAACGAATGGATTTGATTTCTGTTCCTGTTAAAACAATGCCAGCAGTATA
>NZ_JBKCVI010000086.1:0-7674 GCF_046317795.1 Flavobacterium sp.
GGTTTCGGGTTACGGGTTGCGGGTTGCGGGTTGCAGTCATGAATTGAGAATAGAGAAGATTTGGGTTTTGGGATTTGGGATTTGAAATTTGGGATTTGAAATTGACATTGAAATTGATATTGACATTGACATTGATATTGAATTGGAATTTGCAACCCGACTTGAACGGAGCTCTTTATTGCTTGCTTTTTTAGCAAGGAATAAAAGCGGGAGTGGAAGGCGGAATAGTTGCCCAAATAAAAAAGAGTATTACTAATGTGGAAACCGTTTCACTTTTCACAACAATATAAAAAAAATGATAAACAAAAGCACATTAGCTATTATTCTTGGTGGCGGACAAGGTTCAAGATTAGCGCCATTAACAGAAAGTCGCTCCAAACCAGCCGTTCCAATTGCTGGGAAATACCGTTTGGTAGATATTCCGATTTCCAATTGTATCAATTCGGACATCAAAAGAATGTTTGTGTTGACGCAATTCAATTCGGCTTCGTTAAACCAACATATCAAAAACACCTATCATTTTAGTCATTTTAGTACTGCTTTTGTGGATATTTTGGCGGCGGAACAAACGCCAGATAATCCTACTTGGTTTCAAGGAACAGCCGATGCGGTGCGACAATGTATGAATCATTTCATGAATCACGATTTTGATTATGCCTTGATTTTATCAGGCGATCAATTGTATCAAATGGATTTTAATGAAATGATTAAAGCGCATCATGACAGTGGTGCCACTATTTCTATTGCCACTTTACCTGTTAATGCAAAAGAAGCATCCGATTTTGGGATTTTAAAAACAGACTCTGAAAATTTTATTACGTCATTTATTGAGAAACCAAATGCTAGTCTTTTACCTGAATGGACCTCTGAAGTGAGCGAGGAGTCTACAGCAGAGGGAAAAATATATTTAGCTTCTATGGGTATTTATATTTTCAATCGTGATTTGTTAGTTGAGTTAATGAAAAATCCAGATACTAAAGATTTTGGTAAAGAAATTATTCCGCAAGCCATTGGACATCAAAAAATATTGAGTTATCAATATGAAGGTTATTGGACTGATATTGGGAACATTGATTCTTTTTTTGAAGCTAATTTAGGACTGACCGATGATATTCCGAAGTTCAATCTTTTTGACAATTCTAGCAAAATATATACTCGAGCTAGAGTTTTACCACCATCAAAAATTACTGGTGCGTCCACAATAGATAAATCGGTTGTGGCAGAGGGTTGCATCATCAATGGTGCAATGATTGAACATTCTGTAGTTGGAATTAGGAGCAGAATAGGTTATGGCTCCACAATTATTGACTCCTATCTTATGGGTAACGATTATTATCAAAATATAGATGAAATTCGAACGAATAATGCTAATGGAATTATTAATATTGGCATTGGTGAGCGATGCTTTATCAGTAATACTATTGTAGATAAAAATTGTAGGATCGGGAACGATGTTCGACTTAATGGTGGAAAACATCTTGAAGATACTAACACAAATTTATACACAATTAAAGATGGAATCATAGTTGTGAAAAAGGGAGCTATTTTACCAGATGGTTTTACAGTTTAAGAAAATATTATTTTTGAATTTTAATCATAAAAAAATCTCGTATCGTTTCAAACCGATACGAGATTTTCAATTTAAAATGCTATTGATTCAAATTAAGATTTTGGCAAAACTACTGTGTCTATAACATGAATTACACCATTTGAAGATGTAATATCAACAGCAGTGATAGTTGATTTATTACCATTTTCATCTGTTAAAATTACATTTTTTCCAGAAAGTGATGCTACTATTTTTCCGCCTTGTACAGTAGTTAATGTAACACTTCCATTCCCTTTTTTAATAGCTTCAACCACTGCTTTGCTATCCAAATTTCCAGCTACAACATGATAAGTCAAAACGGCTTGTAGCTTAGCTTTATTTTCTGGTTTTAATAAAGTTTCTACTGTTCCTTTTGGTAATTTTGCAAATGCTTCATTCGTTGGTGCGAAAACGGTAAACGGACCTTTGCTTGACAATACATCTACTAAATCAGCAGCTTTTACGGCTGCAACTAGTGTAGTGTGATCTTTTGATCCAATTGCATTTTCGACAATTGTTTTTGAACTTTGAGCTTGTGAAGTAAAACTCGCTAAGGTTGTTAATGCTACAACCGCTAATACTTTAATTGATTTCATGATGTTGTTTTTTTAGTTTGTTTAATTTTTTAATAAAATTATTAAACAAAAGTATTTTATTTACGGTCAGAAAATTAAAGTTTAACAAATAATTATAGACTGTTTGGGAAAATAGAAATTTAAGTTGTTTGAAAAAGTAACCATTGTATTTACTGCATTACAATATAATCATACACATATTCTCTTTCTTTATCTGATATTTCGGCTTCTTTTTGCATACGAAGCATAATTGGTTTCCAATTTTCGGGTGTATGGTCTTTTACTTTTGGCAAGTCATGGCAATTGCCACATTTGTTTTGAAAGATCGATTCGCCTTGAGCTATCCTATCCGCCATACTTATTTCACTTGAAACTGTTGTTGTGGTTTCAATTGCTGTTTTATTTTCCGTTACTACTTTTTTAGACTTGCAGGAAATGAGGATAAAAATAACCAAGGCAGGGAGGACTGTCTTTTTCATAAGATTTTAAATTTGATTTTAGTAAATGTATAAAAAAATCCCAACAGCAAACTATTGGGATTCTATCTTAATAGAAAATTAAGTCTTAAGGCCAACTCGCCACCTGGCTCCTTCGCTAACCCGAGGCAAAGCCGAACTGAACGAAGTTAAACAGTTCGCAGAACTGTTTTTTAACGCTCGCCCTTATTTTACATCCATCAACTCCACATCAAAAATCAAAGTAGCATTCGGTGGAATCACACCACCAGCACCGCTTGAACCATATCCCAAATAAGACGGAATTACAAAACGCGCTTTGTCGCCCACTTTCAACAAAGCAATTCCTTCATCCCATCCTTCAATTACTTGTCCTTGACCTAATTTAAACTCAATAGGTTTTTTTCTAGGATAAGAACTGTCAAATACTTTTCCGTTGTCTAACGAACCTTGATAATGAACAGAAACTGTTTTACCGCTTTCAGCTTGTTTTCCTGAACCTTTCTGTATCATTTTGTAACGCAAACCGCTTTCGGTTTTATCAAAACCAGCGGCTAATTTTTCCATTGCTTCTTCAGCTTGTCTTTTTGCTTCTTCAATTCGTTTTTGTCTAGAACCTTCAAAAGTTCTAAAAGCTTCAATGGCATTCCATTTTTGGGCCTCGTCACCTACTCTAACGATTTCAACTGTATCAATTGAATCGCCTTGTACAATAGCATCGACAATATCCTGTCCTTCAACAACATTCCCAAAAACAGTGTGCTTTCCGTCCAACCAATTCGTTGGCACATGCGTAATAAAAAACTGCGAGCCATTACTACCCGGACCTGAATTTGCCATAGATAACACACCTGGCTTATCGTGTTTTAAGGTTGGATGAAACTCATCATCAAAATTATATCCTGGACCACCAGTTCCTATTCCTTGAGGACAACCACCTTGAACCATAAAATCAGGAATTACTCGGTGGAATTTTAAACCATCATAATACGGTTTTCCCATTGGTCGTGCTGAATTTTCCAATTGCCCTTCGGCTAAACCAACAAAGTTACCCACTGTTCCTGGTGTCAAATCGTGTGTTAATTTTACTAAAATCGAACCTTTTGAAGTGTTGAATTTAGCGTATATTCCGTTTTCCATAACTAAAATTTTAAAAAATGTGGTGCAAATGTACTATTTAATATTGTAAATTTGGTGACCGAAAAAACTATTATATGAGTACTATTTTCAATACGTCGGACAACGAATTTATCATATCAAGATTAAATCAATTAACATCGGATAGTAAAGCACTTTGGGGAAAAATGAATGTTTCACAAATGATAGTCCATTGTCAACAACCGCTATTGGTATCGGAAGGGAAACTCGAGGTAAAAAGAACTTTGCTTGGAATAGTAGTAGGTAAGATGATGAAAAAGAAATTCTTAAACAAAGAATTTGGCAAAAATCTACCTACCGACAAAAAGTTTATTATTACAAATAATCCCGAATTTGAAAAAGAAAAACAGCGATTGATAAATCAAATTCAAAGTTTTGAGAAGAAAGGAAATTCGGTTATTCAAAATTTTAAACATCCTTTTTTTGGTCCAATGACTGCCGAAGAATGGGGAATAATATCCTACAAACACTTAGATCATCATTTGAAACAATTTGGGGTTTAAACTTTCTCATTATGAAATCACCATTAACAACAAGTTTGTTGCAAACAAACACCAATGAAGATAAGGTGATTCCATATGACCAATAAAAAAACAATAATTATCTACAAATGAAAAATGATTTCGATTATATAAAAACCAACAAGCAAACTTGGAACAACAAAACAGCTATTCACATTGAATCTGAATTTTATAATAACAAAAGTTTTTTGGAAGGCAAATCAACTTTAAATTCAATTGAACTTTCGCTTTTGGGCGATTTAAACAATAAAAGAATACTTCATCTTCAGTGTCATTTTGGGCAAGATACAATGACTTTTTCTAGACTTGGAGCAAAAGCTACTGGAATTGATTTTTCAGACAAAGCCATAGAAAAGGCAAGAGCGTTTTCGGAAAAACTAAATCTTGATACCACATTTATTTGTTGTGATATTTATGACACTCCAAACCATCTTGACGAAAATTTTGATATTGTTTTTACTAGTTATGGAACCATCGGTTGGCTACCCGATATAGATAAATGGGCCGCTGTCGTTTCCCATTTTTTAAAGCCAAAAGGAAGATTTATTATGGCCGATTTTCATCCAGTTATTTGGATGTTTGACAATGATTTTAAAAAAGTTTTTTATAGTTATTTTAATATCGAGCCCATAATTGAATTAGAATCTGGAACTTATGCTGATAAAAATTCCAAAATAGAAACTAAAACTATTACATGGAATCATCCAACAAGTGAGGTTTTAAACGCATTAATTCAATCTGGTTTAGAAATCAATTCTTTTAATGAATATGATTATTCGCCCTATAATTGTTTCAATCAAACAGAAGAATTTGAAAAAGGAAAATTTAGAATTAAACATTTAGGCAATAAAATCCCGATGGTATTTTCCATCGAAGCTACAAAAAAATAATATTTATCTTAGCCAAATGCGAATAGATATCATCACCATTTTACCCGAATTAATGAAAAGCCCTTTCGAAGCGTCTATCATGAAAAGAGCTATCGAAAAAGGATTGGTGGAAGTCCATTTTCATAATTTAAGAGATTATACAACTAATAAACAAAAAAGTGTTGATGATTATCCGTTTGGCGGCGGTGCGGGAATGGTCATGAACATTCAACCCATAGATGATTGCATTACCCATTTGAAAAGTCAAAGAAATTACGACGAAATCATTTATATGTCTCCCGATGGGGAAACTTTGAACCAAAAGATGGCAAATTCAATGTCGATGTTGGAAAACATAATCATTCTTTGCGGACATTATAAAGGAGTTGACCAACGTGTTCGTGACCATTTGATTACCAAAGAAATTTCGATTGGTGATTATGTGCTTTCGGGAGGAGAAATTGGTGCCATTGTTTTTTGCGATGCTATTATTCGATTAATTCCTGGTGTTTTGAGTGATGAAACCTCAGCATTGACCGATAGTTTTCAAGATAATTTATTGTCTGGACCAATTTATACTCGTCCAGCTGATTACAAAGGTTGGAAAGTACCCGAAGTTTTAACAAGCGGTCATTTTGCCAAAATTGACAAATGGAGAGAAGATATGGCTTATGAACACACAAAAAATAGAAGACCGGATTTACTTGAAGAATAGTTTAATATGGTTTAAATTGTTTAATTTAGTTTAAGCAACAAACAAATTTAAACTTTTTCTAAACTTTTAAACTTTTTCTAAACTTTTTTACTTAAATTTGCACCCACATTTGACCAACCTCTGGCGAAAACCGTGAATGTTGCTCAAATTCAAAACCATAATATTTAAAAAAATGGCAAATTTAGTAGATTTCGTTAACAACGAATTATCAACAAAAAAAGATTTCCCCGTATTTGGAGCTGGTGATACTATTACAGTTTACTACGAAATTAAAGAGGGAGAAAAAACAAGAACTCAGTTTTTCAAAGGAGTTGTAATCCAAAGAAAAGGTGCAGGAATTACAGAAACTTTTACAATCCGTAAAATGTCAGGTGCAGTTGGAGTAGAGCGTATCTTCCCAGTTAATATGCCTGCTTTGCAAAAAGTAGAAGTGAACCAAAGAGGTAAAGTTAGAAGAGCTCGTATCTACTACTTTAGAGAACTTACTGGTAAAAAAGCAAAAATCAAAGAGAGAAGAAGATAATTCTATACTTTCTATTCATAAAAAATCTCGTCATGTTCCAAAAACTAAACGAGATTTTTTTTATTCCATTACTATTGGCCGTTAATTTTATTAAATTATCATTATTTTAAACTTAAAATAACAATTTCATAATTCATTCAATTTCATTCTTGTTATAAAAGGAAATCCTATCTTATTAATTATATTTGCTTCCGCGAAAATTATCAATAAACAACAATAATATGGCCAAAATTAAAGTAGCTAACCCAATAGTTGAATTGGATGGCGATGAAATGACACGAATTATTTGGAACTTTATTAAAGAACAACTTATTCTTCCTTATCTCGACTTAGATATTAAATACTACGATTTAGGTATTGAAAATAGAGAAGCGACTAAAGACCAAATCACAATTGATTCAGCAGAAGCCATAAAAAAATACAATGTTGGAATTAAATGTGCCACCATTACTCCAGATGAAGAGCGCGTAAAAGAATTCAACCTTTCTAAAATGTGGAAATCTCCAAACGGAACTATTCGTAATATTGTCGGAGGAACTGTTTTTCGGGAGCCAATAATAATGAGTAACGTACCTCGTTACGTTCAAGGTTGGACAAAACCTATCGTTATTGGGCGTCACGCTTTTGGAGATCAATACAAAGCTACCGATACTGTAATAAAAGGAAAAGGAACTTTAACCATGAGTTTCACTAATGAAGCTGGCGAAACATCTACTTGGAATGTTTATGACTTTGAAGGCGATGGTGTTGCAATGGCAATGTACAATACTGACGAAAGTATTTATGGTTTTGCGCATTCCTCTTTTCAAATGGCATTAACCAAGAAATGGCCCTTATATCTTTCTACAAAAAACACTATTTTAAAAGCGTACGATGGTCGATTTAAAGATATTTTTGAAGAAGTATATCAAAAACATTACAAAACAGATTTCGAAACTAATGGAATGATTTACGAACACCGACTTATTGATGACATGGTGGCATCGTGCATGAAATGGAATGGCGGATTTGTTTGGGCTTGTAAAAATTATGATGGTGATGTGCAATCGGATACGGTTGCACAAGGATTTGGTTCATTGGGTTTAATGACTTCAGTTTTGGTTACTCCTGACGGAAAAACCGTTGAAGCCGAAGCTGCCCACGGAACCGTAACACGTCATTACAGAGAGCATCAAAAAGGAAGAGCTACTTCTACAAACCCCATTGCGTCTATTTTTGCTTGGACAAGAGGACTGGAACACAGAGGCAAGTTAGACGGAAACCAAGCATT
>NZ_JBKCVI010000087.1:0-80435 GCF_046317795.1 Flavobacterium sp.
AAAAGTTAATTTAAATAAAAACCACAAGGTTATAAACACAATATTTCTTTATTTTTGACCGAAATAATGGTTAAGTTTGTCTCGTTAAAAATCAAGCCATATTTCTACAAAAATAGCATTAAACCATTGCAAAGAAACTTATTTTATATCGTTTTTTTAACAATTTTCCTAACATTAGGAAACCAAAAAATATATTCTCAGGAGATACCTCTCAAAACCGATTCTTTTCCAACTAAAAATCAAATAGATACAACTAAAACCAAGACAGAAAACCTTGTTCCTGTTGTGGATACAATCAAAACTGATAGCATTATCAAGAAAAAAAAAATATTAGAAAGTAAGATAAAAAGGAAAGCGGTTGATTATGAAAAACTGGACCAAAAGAAAAAGAAAATTACACTTTACAATAAAGCCGAAGTGTATTATGAAGATATTGAATTAAAATCGGGGATTATTGTAATTGATTATGAAAAAAATGAAATATATGCCGGAAGGATAAAAGACTCAACCGGAAAATATACTCAATTGCCCGTTTTCAAACAAGGCGCAAACGTTGTTGAACCTGATTCTATTCGTTTTAATTTCAAAACCAAGAAAGCATTAGTTTGGAATTCTAGAACCGACCAAGGGGAATTTAAAGTTAAAGCAGCCCTTACCAAAAAAGAAAACGATTCGGTTTATTTTATGAAAGGAGCACGTTTTACTACTGCAAAAGATATTGACGATCCCGAATATTATTTTCAAACCAATAAAGTAAAACTTGTTCCTGGTAAGAAAGTAGTTGTAGGTACAACAAACATGGTAATTGCGGATGTCCCAACGCCTTTGGCATTGCCTTTTGCGTTTTTTCCAATGACAGAAAAAAGCAGATCCGGATTAATTGTTCCCACATATACTGATAGTGCTCAAAGAGGTTTTTCTTTGCAAAATGGCGGCTACTATTTTGCTTTAAGTGATAGTTATGACTTATCGGTTTTAGGAGATTATTATACTAATGGAAGTTATGGGTTGCGTTTCGAAACGTCCTATGGCAAGCGCTATAGTTTCAGCGGGAATATAAATCTAAGATATGAAAATTTAATCACTAGCGAAAGAGGTTATCCTGACTATTCAAAAACAACAATATATAACATCCAATGGTCACACTCTAAAGACAGTAAATCCAATCCAAATTCCAGATTTTCAGCTTCGGTAAATTTAGGAAGTAGTACTTATTTCCGTCAATCCTTAAACCAGGTAAATGTGGGTTCTAATTTAAATAATACGCTAAGTTCCTCTATTTCCTATTCCAAAACATTTAACTCAGTACCTCAAGTAAATTTATCACTAACAGCTACACATTCTCAAAACACTAACACTGAACAAATTAATATGACCTTACCAACACTACAACTTAGTGTGGACAGAATATTCCCTTTTGCACCAAAAGATGGAATCAAAAAAGGATTTTTTAAGAATATTAATTTACAATACAATTTAAGAGGAGAAAACCGAATTGAAACCACCGATTCCCTTTTCTTCAAACCACAAATGTTTCGAGATGCCAAAACAGGTTTCCAACACAGTATTCCGATAAGTACCAATTTTAAAGTTTTTAAATATTTCAGTGCCACAACTTCTATAAACTACAACGAAGTTTGGTATTTTAAAACCATTAACAAAGAATTTAATTCAGTTCAAAATGAAGTAATAACAAGAGATGTTCAAGGTTTTGATGCTTTCAGAACCTATTCTTTTTCGACAGGTATAGGAACTACAGTTTATGGAACCTTTGATTTTGGCAAAGACAAAAAAATTCAATCCATAAGACATGTTGTAAGACCAAATATTACCTATAGTTATACCCCGAGTTTTGAAAAATATTATGACACTTACGATACTGATGGAACGGGTACTATTCAAAAAGAATATACCCGATTTGAAGGAGGTATTTTTGGAGCGCCAGGGCAAAATATGTCAAATAATCTTGGATTCAATTTAAGCAATACATTTGAAGCTAAAGTTACTGATAAAGATTCCACCAAAACAGAACCTAAAAAAATAATGCTTTTGAATAACTTGAATTTTAGCACTAGTTATGATATGACAGCCGATTCGCTAAAATGGTCTCCAATGCGTGTTAGCGGTGGAACACTATTGTTAAATCAAAAGATGAATGTGAATATTGCGGCAACACTTGATCCGTATGCTATAAATAATTCTGGGCAACGTGTAAATACCTGGAATATTGATAATGGCGGAAGTTTATTTAGAATGACAAGTGCCAATATAACAATCAACTATGCTTTTGCCAGTACCGATTTTGATGGGTCAGCTAGTAAAAATAAGCAAGGAACAAGAAATGGCGGACGTGAAGATGATTTATTTGGAACCAATACCGATTTGAGTGATAGGCGACAGAGCCAGTTTACTGAAGATGATGAAAGTAAAGAAAATATAACCGAATTTTTTAAATATAAATTACCATGGGACATGAATCTTGCCTATGCACTAACCTATTCCAACAATAATCGAGAGCAAAAAATAACTGGAAATTCTTTAATGCTTTCTGTAAATACTGATTTAACCCCAAAATGGAAAGTGGGTGTTTCAACAGGGTATGACTTTGTACAAAAAGGAGTTACGTTTACACAGTTCCGATTTGAAAGAGATTTATTAAGCTGGCGAATGGATTTCAACTGGGTACCTTTTGGTGATAACGCCTATTGGGGATTTTTTATAGGAATAAAATCGGGTGTGTTGAGCGATATCAAGTGGGATAAACGCTCGCTTCCAGATAGAACTTTGAATTAAAAGCTGGAAGATGGAAGTTGGGAGATGGAAGATGGGAGTTGGGAGTTGGAAGATGGGAGTTGGGAGTTGGGAGATGGGAGTTGGGAGTTGGGAGATGGAAGTTTATTTTACTAATGATAATTTGAAACCTATTTTAATATGAAAAAAATAATTTTTACCGATAAAGCTCCAGCGCCAATTGGACCTTACAACCAAGCGGTTTTGGTTGGCAACACTTTATATACTTCTGGTCAAATTGCACTCCATCCTGCTACCATGGAATTGGTTCTTGATAATATAGAAACCGAAACCAAGCAAGTAATGGAAAACATGAAAGCTGTTCTCGAAGCTGCCGATATGACTTTTGAGAACGTAGTAAAAGCCACTATTTTCATTATGAACATGGATGATTTCTCAAGAATAAACAACGTTTACGGCAGTTACTTTGATGAAAAAACAGCTCCGGCTCGCGAAACCGTGCAAGTTGCTGGTTTACCCAAAGGTGTGAATGTTGAGATTTCGATGATAGCGGTGAAATAAAAAAAAGTCGGGACTTTATTTATTCAAAACATGGTATGCAATCAAACCATCAATGGGTCTTCGCAACACATTGACCATTTTAATATCATATTTATTGAGTATCTGTTCTAATTCATCTTTCAAGTAAAAAGCTATCGAACCTACAAAATGGACTGGAACATCATGACAATTTTCATATTGCATGATATAATTTTTGGTAAAGTCTTTTAACTCTCTACGAATAATTTTTTTGCAAAATTCGTTGTCTTTATGCTTAATAATAAATTTAGCAAAAGTAGCTAAGTAGGCATTTGGATTGGCTTCTTTATACAAATTAGCTTTGATATAATCGGCATCAAGATTGTATTCTTCTTCAAATTCTTTGGCTAATTCTTTGGGCATGGTATTAAAATAATAACCACGAAGCAAATGTCTTCCAAAACGATTTCCTGAGCCATCATCCATAACAATATATCCTAAGGATTGCACTTTTTGATGCAATACTTTTCCATCAAAATAGCTACAATTTGATCCTGTTCCAAGGATACAAACTATTGCTTTCTCATCTTTGGGTGTTGTTGCATACACTGCAGCATAGGTATCTTCATGGACAGAAACTGTAGCATTTGGAAAATATTCTTGAAAAACTTTTGATAAAAAATATTTCATTCTATCAGTTCCACAACCAGCACCATAAAAGAAAAGCTGTTTGGCTTTCGCTTTGTTATGTTCTATATCAAACTTGTCGTCAAGACGTGATATAATTTCTTCTCTATCAAGAACTTCGGGATTTAAACCTAATGTTTGTGTCGTGAATAATACTTTTCCGTTGTCATCAATAGCAATCCAATCGGCTTTTGTAGATCCACTGTCAACTAATAATTTCATAATTTATTTTTTTAGAGAAAAGAAAATAGAATATAGAAAATAGAGTAACGATATTGTTTAATCTATTTTCTATATTCTATTTTCTATGTTCTTTATTTTAAATTTGCTATATGAATCGCTAAATCAATTAATTTGCTAGAATAACCATATTCGTTATCATACCAAGAAACTATTTTGAAGAAAGTAGAATTTAATCCAATTCCAGCTTTTGCATCAACTATAGAAGTTCTTGTGTCCGATATAAAATCTTGAGAAACCACATCGTCTTCTGTATAACCTAGAATTCCTTTCATTTCGTTTTCAGAAGCTTTTTTCAACACCGTCATGATTTCTTCATAGGAAGTTTCTTTGGCAACTTTTACAGTTAAATCAACTACAGAAACATCAATAGTAGGAACACGAAACGACATTCCAGTTAATTTTCCATTCAATGCAGGAATTACTTTTCCAACTGCTTTTGCAGCACCTGTTGATGATGGAATGATATTTACCGAAGCTGCTCTTCCACCTCTCCAGTCCTTTCTTGATGGTCCATCAGCAGTCATTTGTGTGGATGTAGTAGCATGCACTGTGGTCATTAGTCCTTCTATAATTCCGAAATTATCATTGATTACTTTGGCTAATGGTGCTAAACAGTTTGTAGTACAAGATGCATTTGAAACGACTAAGTCAGTAGCTTTAGCTTCTGTATGGTTTACTCCCATTACAAACATAGGAGCATCAGCAGATGGTGCAGAAATAATTACTTTTTTTGCACCACCATCAATGTGAGCTTTTGCAGTTTCGATAGTAGTGAAAAAACCTGTACATTCTGCAACTACATCTACATCAATAGCTGCATCATCCCATTTTACTAGTTTTGGATCTCTTTCGGCAGTAACTCTAATGTGTTTATCGTTTACAAAAAGTTTTCCGTCTTTCACTTCTACTTTTCCTGCAAAACGACCGTGAACTGAGTCATATTTTAATAAGTAAGCCAAATGATCTACATCCAATAAATCGTTGATGGCAACAACTTCAACATTATCTCTATTTAAAGTTTCTCTAAATACTATTCTTCCAATTCTTCCGAAACCGTTAATTCCCAATTTTACTTTTGACATTTTTTTTGTGTTTTATATTTATAGTTAATGGTTTATGGTTTGCACTTTACACCACAAACATCTTTTAATTTTTTATGTAGACATAATGTCTGAAACTCTTAGTAATTCTCTATCAATTTCTGAATGTCCTTTAATAGCTTGTTCTAATGGTGTTAACGCCACTTTGTCATTTACTATACCTACCATGAAATTTGATTTTCCTTCTAAGATAGATTCAACTGCTTTTACACCTAATCTACTGGCTAAAACCCTATCGTAACATGAAGGCGCACCTCCACGTTGCATGTGACCAAGCACGGAAACTCGAATATCATATTCAGGGAAATTTTCCTCAATATAATCTTTTAATTCAAAAACATTTTTACCAATTTTATCTCCTTCGGCAATGACAACAATACTTGAAGATTTTCCTGATGCTTTACTTTTGCGAAGCGAATCTAAAAGGCGTTCTAATCCCAAATCTTCTTCAGGAATAAGAATTTCCTCTGCTCCAGCTCCAATACCAGCATTTAGCGCAATATGACCTGCATCACGACCCATTACTTCAACCAAAAAAAGGCGGTTGTGGGAACTAGCTGTGTCACGAATTTTATCGATGCATTCTACTACAGTGTTTAATGCCGTGTCAAATCCCAAAGTATGACTGGTTCCAAAAATATCATTATCAATGGTTCCAGGAATTCCCATTACAGGATAATCATATTCATTATTAAAAATTTCTGCTCCAGTAAAAGAACCATCACCACCAATAACTCCGAGTGCATCGACTCCTGCAGCAACTAAATTTTGATGTGCTTTTTGTCTGCCTTCTATGGTCATAAATTCTTTGGAACGAGCCGACTTTAAAATGGTTCCGCCTTTGTTGACGATATTGTTAACACTTCTTGGACCCATTTCTTTGAAATCGCCTTCAATCATTCCTTGATAACCTCTGTATATTCCAATACATTCTATATTGTGGTAGGCGCAAGTTCTAACTACTGAACGAATGGCTGCGTTCATTCCTGGAGAATCACCTCCTGAAGTTAAAACTCCAATCTTTTTTATAGTTTTTGACATTTTTCAGCTATTTAATCGTAAAATTAGCAAACGAGAAGCAGTTTTTTATAGATATCATCGAGATGTTATTATATGGAGCAAAATTCAATCGTTTTCGTTGATAAGTTTTGAAAAAAAGATTAAATTTAAAGGAATTCTATATTAATCCTCAACTGGGATACCTTCTCTATTTGGTGATGGGTTTTCTATATCATTATTCTTATCCTTGTCCTTATCTTTCTTTTCTGTATTTGGTAAATCTATATTTTCTATATCAGAATCGTGCAAATCATCACTTTTGTTTGTAGTCACTTTATCAATTTTTGCATTTTTAAAGATTTTGTTTATCAACTCTTTTAAAGTATCAAAATCAACTTCATAAGAAATACCAACTCCTTGTGTGTATCCAATTCCCTGACCGATGTAGGTTATATCATTTTCTTTATTAAAAAATCTCAAATTCAACGTACCATCTTCATTTACTCTATATTGCACTTCAACATCACCTACTATGGCAGTTTCTGTAATTCCACCAACGGGAACACCAACTTTGCCGTTTACTGTAATTCTGTCGTTAATCTTGGAAGAGACAGAAACACCAAATCGCGCATCGGTTTGAAAATCTGGATTATTACTATTATCTCCCGTTACATATTCAATTCCTAATTGAAGTTTATCATCTTCTCCAGCAAACAAATCGTTAAACATACTGCTTGCCTTTTCAAATAAATTATTGGATAATTGATTTTGGCTTACTCCATCTTGACTCAAAAAACCTCCAGTAGAGAGTAAATACAGCGCTTGTATTTGTCTTGTGTCTTTATCATCAAGTTTGTATTGCAATTCAGATCTAAGTGAACTACCAACGTTGGGAAAATTAATAGTAAAATCGGGTTCTGGATTTGTTAAACTTCCTTTTACATCTATAACAACTTCAACGTCTACTTTTTTATTAAAGGATGGATTATCAATTAATACTGCTGGGTTTGCGCCACCCATCACTTTATAAACTGCAGCTAAGTTGAGCGTTGCGGCTAATGGGTCACCATTCCAAACTATGTAACTCCCCTTTTTTACATCAAATTTTTTGTCAATTAGTCCGCCGTATTTAAAATTATAAGAACCTTCGGTAGCAGAAAAATCTCCAAACATTTCAAATTTCCCCGACGTATTTATTCTAAATAATAATGTGCCATTTCCTTTCCCTTTCATGGCATGTCCAGATTCTCTATCTAAAATTACTTCAACGTTTGCATTATTGTTTATTGTAAAATTAAAATCCAATTCCAACCCATCATAATTTCGGTTTTCGGTTATCTTGTTCTTTTTCTTATTTAACTTTTCGGCTGGAGTTAAAAAATGCAGATAGTTATTGTCATCACTAGCAACTGCGTCATTTATAGGTATTTTAATTTCGGTTCCTTTTGCAGATTCACCGTTAACGGTTATCATCAAAGCGCTTGTTGGGCCTTTTATATTGGCCGAACCATTAAAAAATGCATCTCCATAAAAAGCAGCACCTTCATAATCTACTGTGTTTAATGCTAATAGTCGGTTAGAGTTTATAGATAAATCCAATTGCCAGTCTTCAAATTGTTTGTGTTTTATTATGCCGCTTAAAGTTCCTTTTGTATCGAATTTTGTATCTGAAATAGAAGTTTCTCTAATAATAAACTTATTTTCGGTAATATCTACAATGGTATTATCGATAAACTTGTAATCGGTATTGAGATAAGGAATTGTTAATCCTGCATCATTTACAAATAATCTACCGTTGTAATCTAATTGTTCTACGTTTCCTTCAATTCTAGCATTTCCGGATACAAAACCACGAATATTAGTAATAACATCGCCACCAATTTTCCCTAAAATTCCTAAATTGAAATTATCAAAACTGAAATCAAGATCTAATAATGTCTGACTGTTTACAATTTCAATATTTCCACTTGCTTTAAATGTCTCTACATTTTTATTGTCTAATGATGAATTGACATAAAACTTCCTTAGTGATTCATCTCCAGAGATATCTAAATTTAAGTCGCCATATTCAACATCATTAACATGCAAATTGCCTATGTTTAAGGTGGATGTGGGCTGAAAAACAGTGCTACTTTGTTTAAAATTAATTTTTCCATTTAGATTACCATCAAACTTAAATTTTTCCACATCGGGTGTGATTTTATTTAAATTTACATTTTCAAAGGTGAGTTGCAAATCTTTTGAATTATTGCCATTAATGGTTCCCGATAAATTAATATTTTGATTTTCATGAGATAAAATAATATTTTCAAACGAAAAATTACTCAACTTCTTATCAAAAACTATTTTGTTATTTTCTTCATCCTCTTTTTCGTTTAAATACCAGAGATAATCTTTGAATTGCATCTCTGATTTTTTGAAACCTACCACATTTTTATTTTGTTTATTGATAGTGTGGTACAAATTCAAATTGTAAAAATCAAGTCCTTGCTTACCTCCTTTAAATTCAGTTCTAAAATATAAGGTGTCCTTTGAAATAGTATTAATTCAACTAAAATCTCTAAATTTATATTGCTTTGTTTTAATAGAGTCCATTTGAATAAACGTATTATACAACGGATTTTGGTTGTCTACTTTTAACAAAATGTTATCCATTTCATTATCAGAAAATTTAATTTTAGGCGAGTTAAAAGTCAATTTAAAATCTTTTGCCTCTGAACTTATATTTCCTTTCAAAATAGTGTTTGTGGCTATCGAAATATCAGGATAAAATATTTCGATAATCTTACTGAATATTGTAAAATTGAATTTTATATATTGACCACTTCTAACTTTATTGGGTTTGTAATTAGTATATAAACTTCCCAGTGAATTCTCCACTACTTTGAGTAACTGATTGAACTGAAATTTCCCAACCACACTTCCTTCAATCGCATCATCAGATGTTATAGTGATAGTTCGCTCTCTTTTTTCATCAAAAACAGAATTAACATTTAAAAAATCAACATAATAAGTGTCTTTTTTGTTTTGGTAAGAGGCGTTTGTTAGGACAACATCACCTATCATGTTATCGATAGAATTTCCATTGGCTTTTATGGTCAAATCTCCTTTAAAAATTGAGATGGAATCAGTAATAAAATTTAATTTTTGAAGATTTGCATAATCAATTTTGGTTTGAAAATCAATGCGTGTTGCTTTCTTACCTAAATCAACTAAACCATTAAAATCCATAAACAAATTTGGATCATTAATATATACTTTTCCTTTAAAAATTGGTTGTTTAAAACTTCCGTCCACAATAATTTTAGTATAAGTGTAGCCGTTATAGGTTACTCTATCGACATCGCCAACAAAGGTGGTATTCAATAATTTTTGAGTAAATCCTTTTCCATCAATCGATAGATTTAATGAAACTTTCCCAATATCTTTTCTGTTCAGCAATGCACCAACATTAAAACCATCAAGAATTACATTTCCTTTGTATTTGGCATTATCAATAGCATCAATATCCGACATTTGTAAATCGGATTCAATAATTCCTAATGCGGTATTCATTACAAAATTGGCATTAATGTATTTTTGAGATAATTCAGTATTTCCAACAAATGTAAATTGACCAAATTTTTGCAAAGAACTAGGAAGTTTTTTTCCAAGAATATTAGGTAACAACTTAGTCAAATCAGAATAATTTGAGGTGATTTTATTAAAATCTCCTTTCATATAAAAAGCACCAGGACTTCGAGAAAATAAATTTTTTAAATTTATATCGCCTTTTATAACCGAATTTTTTTTATCCAAGAGATACAAATCAGTTAAATAAAAATCATTCAATGTTCCTTTTAATTTGGTATCCAAAAAGAACGTTTGATTTTCTCCAATCTCTTTATAAAAATAATGAATATCATTGGTAGACAGGAAGGATTCCTCAATGTTAATATCAAAGATTACTTTGTTATTGAAATTGCTAAAATCTTTATTGTCTCTGTTATAACTTAATATGACTTTTCCTTTAAAAACGGATTCTTTTGTCTCTAAATTTAGATTTTCAAGCCCAATCATTTTCTTATTATAGGTGAAATCAGCTATCAAATTTTTAACAAATAATCCTCTGTGATCTTTAAATGACAGTTGCTTAATACTAGTAGAAACATCTGCGCCTTTAATTTTAAAATCTTTCAAATTGGCATTGAGTTGAGTAAAATCAATATCTTTAGGATTTTCTCTATTGTAATCCATCATTGAGAAACGAGATTCCTTTATGTATACATTGCTAGATTGAAATAAAAACTTACCAGAACCTGGTTTTCCATCATCAAATGCTGCAATAAATTTGTCTAAATTGGTTTCTTTTTCCTTTTTATAATTAACAATATTCAACTCAAAGTTATCCAAATGCAAATCGCCAAATTGTAACTTACCATCAATCAGATTTTTAAAATCTAAAATGGTTGTTTTAATTCTTTTAGCATAAATCAAAGTGTCTTTGTGATGATCTAAAATCAATACTTTCTTCATCTTTACACCACCAAAAACAGTTATGGCCACTTCGTCAATATTGATGTTGGTTCCATACTCTTTATTGATTTTATCGGTTGCATAATGAGCAATTTTAGTCTGAACATAAGGTAACGAAAGTGAAATGCCGATAAGTAACAATAGCAAAATCAGCACAACAATCGTGCGAAAGAGAATTTTTCGAAATTTTTTAAAACCGCTATTTGTTTTAATTTTTTCCAATTATAATTACGACTTGGGAAAGAAAATTACCTTTGTAAAAATCTTTACATTTGATTTTCTTATTAAAATGTCAAATATAATCCAAATATTGTGCCTTTTATGCATCACAAAGAAGTTTTTATTCTAGCCATCGAAAGTTCGTGTGACGATACTGCAGCTGCGGTTTTGTGCAACAATAAAGTGCTATCTAATGTTGTGGCAAGGCAGAGTATTCATGTGGAATATGGTGGCGTTGTACCCGAGTTGGCTTCGCGTGCACACCAGCAAAATATAGTTCCCGTGATTGATATTGCTTTGAAAAAAGCAAATGTTACCAAAAATCAATTATCTGCCATTGCTTTTACACAAGGTCCAGGATTGATGGGTTCACTTTTAGTAGGTGCGTCTTTTGCAAAATCATTGGCAATGGCATTGGATATTCCTCTTATTGCCGTTAATCACATGCACGCTCATATTCTGGCTCATTTTATTGACGAAAAAGGTTTTGACAAACCCACTTTTCCTTTTTTAGCATTGACAATTTCGGGTGGACACACTCAAATTGTAAAAGTCAACGATTTTTTCAACATGGAAATCATAGGCGAAACTACCGATGATGCTGTGGGAGAAGCGTTTGATAAAACAGCCAAAATATTAGGGTTTCCTTATCCCGGTGGACCATTAATTGACCTATTTGCAGCAAAAGGAAATCCAAAAAAATATACATTTACCAAACCAAAAGTTTCCAATTTGGATTTTAGCTTTTCGGGATTGAAAACACAAATTCTTTATTTTGTTCAAAAAAATGTATTGGAAAATCCGAATTTTATCGAAGAACACAAAAAAGATATTTGCGCCTCTGTACAAAATATTATTATTGAAATTTTGATGGAAAAACTAAATATGGCTGTTGCTCAAACTGGAATTACCCAAATTGCTATTGGCGGTGGCGTTTCGGCAAACACAGGAATTAGAAAAACCTTAAAAGAAACCGAAACCAAATTTGGCTGGAAAACTTTTATCCCAAAATTTGAATATACTACCGATAATGCTGCTATGATTGGGATTGTGGGTTATCATAAATTTCTACACGATAAATTTGTTGATCAATCAACGATTTCAAAAGCACGAATTGAGTTTTAAATTATGCAACTGTTCTACAATCCATCCATAACCGAAACCGCAACTTCCTTTGTTTTTGACAAAGAAGAAAGCAAGCACATCATCAAAGTGTTGCGCAAAAAAGAAAGCGACATTTTGCATGTTACAAATGGTTTAGGTTTTTTGTTTGTAACCCAAATAACGGTTGCATCTGATACGAAATGTACTGTTACAATCACCTCTTTTGAAAAACAAGCGGAACCGAAATTTCATTTGCATTTAGCTGTTGCGCCAACCAAAATGAACGAACGCTACGAATGGTTTTTAGAAAAAGCGACCGAAATTGGCATACAAGAAATCACACCGATAATCTGCGAACATTCTGAGCGAAAAGTAATTAAAACCGATAGATTTCAGAAGATTTTGGAAACGGCCATGAAGCAATCCTTACACTATTATTTGCCGAAATTAAATGAACCTATTGCTTTCAAAGATTTTATAAAACAAGAACACCAAGGACAAAAATTCATAGCACATTGTTCAGCAACCGATAAAAAATCATTGAAAAAAGAGTTAAAAGTAAATGAAGATGTCACCATTTTAATTGGACCCGAAGGTGATTTTTCTGTTAAAGAAATTGAATTGGCTATCGAAAATAATTTTATTCCTGTATCTTTGGGAGCAACACGTTTACGAACCGAAACAGCAGCTATAGTGGCTTGTCATAGTGTCGTTTTCAAAAATGAAAATTGATGATTAACGATTATTGAAATTGTTATTGATATTGAACTTGATTTTTGAAATTGATATTGATTTTTGAAATTGATATATGAAAAAAATAGTATTCCTTTTATTACTGATTACTTCCATTAGCTTTTCACAAGAAATTGCTTTGCTGAAATACAGCGGCGGTGGCGATTGGTATGCTAATCCAACTTCGTTAACCAATTTAATAAAGTACGCCAATCAAACCATAAACACCAATATTAAATCCAAACCAGCAACCGTAGAACCTGGAAGTCCCGATATTTTTGGTTATCCATTTGTACACATGACGGGTCATGGCAATGTGGTTTTTAATGATGCCGAAATTGTCAATTTAAGAAATTATTTAATGTCGGGCGGATTTTTACATGCTGATGATAATTATGGAATGGATCAATACATTCGAAGAGAAATCAAACGAATTTTTCCTGCTACCGATTTAATAGAAATTCCAGATAATCATCCTATTTTTCAAAAGCCAACTGTTTTTGCCAATGGTTTACCAAAAATTCATGAGCACGATAACAAACGTCCACAAGCTTTCGGAATTTTTATTGATAATCGATTAGTTTTGCTCTATACCTATGAATGTGATTTGGGCGATGGTTGGGAAGATGCAGAAGTGCACAATGACCCCAAAGAAGTTCGTGAAAAAGCATTGAAAATGGGAACCAATATCTTGAATTATATTTTTAAAAATTAAAGCTATGGTAAATTCAAAAACAATTGCATTAGGTATAGTTAAAGGAGTTGGGATTATTGTTTTGGCTGCTTTAGCTTTGTATTTTTTATATCTAATACAATCTGTTATCATCTATTTGGTAGTATCTTTAATATTAACACTTATCGGAAATCCTATCTTAGATTTTTTAAAAGACCGATTAAAATTCAACCATGTAGCTGCTACAATAACAACGTTGTTATTTTTTCTGTCAATTATAGCTGGATTAATCATGTTGTTTGTTCCGCTAATTTTGGACCAAGGACGAAATTTATCTCTTTTAAATACAGCCGAAATTGAAAAAGACATTATAGTATTAAAAAATCAATTTGGCGCTTTCTTAGAATCTCACAATATAGACTCTACCAGTTTTTTTAGTGAAGCGAATATTCCTTCTGAATTTAATTTTAGTTTTCTAACAAATTTTTTCAATTCAATCCTTGGAATGATAAGTAATTTTGGAATTGGACTAGCTTCCGTAATGTTCATTACTTTTTTCTTTTTGAAAGAACGCAGATTGTTTGCCATCAATGCAAAAAATTTAATGCCCAATAATCAAGAAGAAAGAATTTTAAATTCGCTAAACAAAATTAATCATCTTTTATCACGATATTTCATTGGTTTGCTATTACAGTTATTGATTGTTTTCATCTTATATCTTTGTGTATTACTGATTTTTGGTGTTGAAAACGCCTTAGTGATTGCATTTTTATGTGCCGTTTTAAATATTATTCCCTATATAGGCCCATTAATAGCATCCGTTATTGCTGCTATACTGACGATGTTGTGCCATCTTGGAGGTGATTTTCAAACCGAAATTTTACCCGTTACCATTTACGTAATGATTGGTTTTTGGGTGGTTCAAATAATTGATAATAACATTTCATCACCACTTATTTTTTCTAAAAGCGTCAATTCTCATCCATTGGAAATTTTTCTAGTAATTTTAATCATTGGATTCTTATTTGGAATTACTGGGATGATAATCGCCATTCCTTTTTATACCATTCTGAAGGTATTTGGAAAAGAGTTTTTTCCCGAAAACAAGTTAATACAATTACTTACTAAAAATATCTAATTTTGGATTTAGCAGTTTTAAATCCTGATATTCAAGAATTTATTAACCGTAACCTTGAGAATGATATTTCAAAAATAGCGTTGCAAAAAAATCCATTTCCCGATGTAAATTGGATACAAATTCTTAACCAAATCAACGGCAAGCAGAAAGCAAAATCCAAACTACCCACTTGGTTTGTAACCGAAAATATTCTTTATCCTGCTAAAATTTGTATCGAACAAACCTCTTCCGAAAAAACAGCGGAATACAAATCGCAACTCGTTTCAGGTGAAAAACTAATCGATTTAACAGGCGGTTTTGGTGTGGATGATTACTATTTTTCAAAGAAAATAAATGAAGTTATTCATTGCGAAATTAATGAGGAACTTACCCAAATTGTAAAGCATAATTTTGAGCAACTAAAAGCAACAAACATTCAATGTCTTCCAGGAGAAAGTTTAGAGACTTTAGCAACTCTACATCAAAAATTTGATTGGATTTATATTGATCCGTCTCGAAGAAATGATTCTAAAGGAAAAGTTTTTATGCTCAAAGATTGTTTACCCAATGTTCCGGAACTATTGGATTTCTACTTTGAATACACTTCCAATATTATGATAAAAACAGCGCCAATTCTTGATATCACTGCTGGATTAACTGAATTAAAAAGTGTTTCAGCAATTCATATTGTAGCCGTTGAAAATGAAGTTAAAGAATTGCTTTGGATTTTAGAAAAAAACTATTCACAATCTATAAAAATTGTTACCGCCAATATTCTAAAAGACAAAACAGAAGCATTCTCATTTATGTATGATTCTGAAAAATTGGTAACGTATAATATGCCCAAAAAATATATTTACGAACCCAATGCAGCTATAATGAAATCGGGCGGTTTTGATGAAATTGCGATGCAATATAAAATTGACAAACTGCATCAACATTCTCATTTGTATACTTCGGATAATTTGATTGATTTTCCGGGTAGAATTTTTGAAATCCAAAAATGCATCAATTATTCAAAAGCTGAAATGAAGTTCCATTTAGAAAATAGCAAAGCAAATGTAACCACCCGAAATTTTCCAGACACCGTTGAAGCTATTAGAAAAAAATGGAAAATTGCGGCTGGAGGAAATGTATATTGTTTTTTTACAACGGATGTGAATAACAATAAAATAGTTTTACTTTGCAACAAATTAAAATAACCCATGAAGAACCTGTTTTTTACTTTATTTCTGTTTACTAGTTTAGTTGCTTTGGCACAAAAACCTTGCGAAATTGACACTAATGTAACTGATAGTTTGGGAACATATAAATTAACCAAACAACACATGATTTTTGAGAGAAGCTTTGCCGGAAATTCTACCAATATTTTCTTTGCCTTGTCAAGCAATAATGGCGTTTTAGGATTAGAAACCCAGCAATTATCGAGCAGTTTTGATTTTGTTAAAGCGGTATGTTTTGATAAAAATTCAAAAATTTATCTTCAATTAAATAATGGAAAAATTATTACTTTGCTATATGTTGGAAATGATACATGTGGCTCATTAATTCGAAATGATGCAAACAAAAATACAAGAGTTATAAGTGGTTTATTTGTGTTTTCCAAAGATAATTATGAGGATTTAAAAAAATCACCTGTAACCTTTATGAGAGTAAAATTTGCTGGAGAAACGATAGATTATCCTTTTAAATCGGAATTTGTTTCCGAAATGGATAAAAAGAAATACGAACCGGAGAATTATTTCATCAACTATTTAAAATGCATCGAAGACTAATTACAATTCCATTTTAAATTCTCCACTTTATCGGTATTGCTTCCGTTTAAATTGTAATGCCACCATTCGGAGTCGAAAGATTTGAAGTTGTTTTGAAGCATTATTTCTTTTAATAACTTTCTGTTCGCCAAAATTGTATCCGAGAGACTCAAATAATTATGACTGGCTTCTTTTCCGAAAAAGTCAAATTTGGTTCCCATATCTAGTTCAATACCATTGAAATCTACTAATGAAATATCCACTGCGCCACCACGATTGTGAATAGAACCTTTCTTTGGATTGGCAACAAAATTAGCATTGGGCACTAGCTTCCACATCTTTTTCTGAATGGCTTTTGGGCGGTAGCAATCGTATAGTTTTATTTTGTACCCTTTTGCCAAAAACATTTTATTGGCTTCGAGCAATGACTTTACTGTTTTTACTCTCAAGAAACATTCGGCACACGGATACACTTTTTCTTTGAGGAAATTATCGGCTGTGGCGTATTTCATATCATACACAAAATCGTTACTGTAGTTTTTGAGATTTACAAACGCATTGCTGTTTTTTTCTTTTGAAATATCTAGTAGAACAGCTGATTTATTGGAATTAAGGTAGTTTGATTTGCAGGACAATAGCAAAGATAGAATTAGAAGAAATGATATTTTAGTTAGACTTTTCATTTATGCTTCAAATAATAATTATAGAGTATTACCATAGAATATAAATCTTCATAAACATAATAACCTTTGGCAATTTTTTCTATTATTTGCGGACAATCAGAGAAAACTTCTCTTGCCTTTATTGAAAATTTTATCTGATTTATATATATCATTTCTCCTTTTTTCTCAATATAAAGAAATCTGTTAACCATAAATTTATGCTCATAATTATTATAATTTTGTTTAATAAAGGATGAAGTGTTCTTATTTAAAATATCATCATAAAGCTTTATTTCATCATCTATTAACAACCTAATATAATCTTCTTTATTATCAAATATTTCTACTCTGGGCTTCTGTTTGAATCTGAAAATCTCATTTCTATATCTGTATGCCGTTATTTCATCCTTATTAATTTTAATTTTTTTTCCATGAAATTCTATGAATGGTATTCCAATTAATGGATTAATAATATCTCCGTAAATAGTATCTTTTGATAAAGTAACAATATAGTCTTTCAATCTTTGCTGTCTACAAATAAAATTTCCATATTCAATGTTTATTGATGTTGTGTCTTTTTTATCCAAAAAATATATCCCATCATTATTTTCTTTCTTTTCGAATTTATAAACCTTTCCTCTATATCTAAAAGAAGTTGTCTTTTTTAAATTATGTGATAAATAATTATTTTTCTGGTTCGACTTATTTTCTTCTATTAAACAAATTGGGTAACCGTTTCCTTGTGGAGCGGATTTAGGTCTAACGCCAATACCAATTTCTGTATGATTAGACCGAATTATTCCATAAATAGTATCTCCTTTTTTATCGACAAAATAATCCAATAACTTCTCTTGCGAAAAGCTGCTAATAGCAACTAATAAAATAGAAATAAGTATTATTTTTTTCACGATATTAAACCTCATCACTCGTAAACGAATTAAAATTTTTCTTTTTGAAAGGACGAATTATCAATCGGCCTTCTCGATCAAACCAGATGTAATTATAAACCCAATTGAGGAAAACTACCGCTTTGTTTTTAAAACCTATCAAGGAAAATAAATGTACAAGCATCCATACAAACCAAGCAAAAACACCACTAAAATGATAACGTGGCAAGTCGACCACGGCGAGATTTCGTCCAATGGTTGCCATTGATCCTTTGTTATTGTATTCAAAAGCCGTCATTGGTTTTTTATTTATAAGTTTAATCAAATTTTCACCCAATAATTTCCCTTGTTGAATGGCAGGTTGCGCCATCATGGGATGACCATGAGGAAATAATTCGGTTTCCATGGAAGCAATATCGCCAATGGCAAAAATATTCTCATAACCTGCAACTTGATTGTATTGATTAACACGAATTCGTTCAATTCTTTCCACTAATGATTTTGAATCCAAACCAGCAATTTTTGCCCCTTGAACTCCAGCTGCCCAAATAACGGTAGCGGTTTCAAAAGTCAAATCAGAATTGGTGGTCACTGTTTTTCCATCATAATTGGTAACACGTACATTTTTCCAAACTTTTACACCTAAATCAACTAAGAATTTCTCAGCTGCGGCTGACGATTTTTCACTCATTGTGTCCAAAACTCTTCCATCTCCTTGGACGAGATTAATTTGCATTTTGGCAATATCCAAATCGGGATAATCTTTTTGTAGAATAGCTTTTTTCATTTCCGCCAAAGCTCCAGCAAGTTCAACACCTGTTGGGCCAGCACCAACGATCACAAAATTGATTAACATGCTTCGTTCTACCTCATCTTTTATCAAAACAGCTTGTTCAAAGTTCTCTAAAATCAAACTCCGAATATTCAAGGATTGTGGAATAGTTTTCATGGACATCGAATAGCGTTCAATATCTTTATTCCCAAAATAATTGGTTTTTGAACCTGTGGCAATTACTAAATAATCATAATGCAAATCGCCAATCTCTGAAATTATTTTTTGATTTACTGTATCAATTTCTTTGACCGAAGTCAATCGAAAATAAAAATCTTTGTACTCTTGAATCACTTTCCGAATGGGATAGGCAATAGAACCTGCTTCCAAACCACCTGTTGCCACTTGGTATAATAGCGGCTGAAATGTATGGTAATTGTGTTTGTCAAGTAAAACCACTTGAACGTTTTTATTCCTAAGTTTTTTGGCTAAGGCAATACCAGCAAAACCACCACCAATAATTATAACTCGTGGTTTTTTGGAAGTTGGAATATTCATAATTAAAAGTTATTCTTCAATAGAAAAAGCAACATCGCCTTTCCAGTTCATAAATCCTCCCTCGAGATTGAAAGTGTGCTCAAAACCCATTTCATTCATTATTTGACAAGCTTGAGCACTTCTGCTTCCTGCCTTGCAATACACGTAATAATTCTTGGATTTATCCAACTCTTCAACTGCATGTATAAATCCTTGTCCTTTGTAAATATCAATATTTATAGCACTAGGAATTATACCATCGCTGCACTCGTCTGGCGTTCTAACATCCAAAACTACCGAGTTCGTATCTCTTTCTAATCTTGATTTCCAATCTTGTTGTGATAAATTCATTTTCTATTTTTTTTGAGAAACAAATATAACGATTTTACTAGTTTAAATTGGATTGGTCATGCCTCAAAATAGCATCTTTTAAAAGATTAACAAAAAAATAACATAACACTTGTATATACAAATAAAAAACTATTTACATTTGTATCTACAACTATTGTATGGTTATAATGAAAATTGAAGAAATAATAAAATCAAACATAACATTAAAGGATGCTAAAAAAGTAATTCTTAACATTTTGTATACTCAAAATGTTATCAATGATAAGTTTAATGAGATTTTAAAACCTAATGATTTATCGAGTGAGCAATACAATGTATTAAGAATTCTTCGTGGTCAAAAAGGTTCTCCTGCTAACATGTGTGTGATACAAGAGCGAATGCTTGCTAAAAATAGTAACACTACCCGATTGATTGACAAACTATTGCTTAAAAAGTATGTAACGAGAGAAGTTTGCCCAAATAATAGGAGGAAAATTGAAGTATTAATTACCCAAAAAGGGCTAGATATTCTTACCGACTTAGATCCAAAAGTTGAAGAACACGAACATTTTTTTGCAGCTAATTTAGAAGCAGAAGAGCTGGAGAAATTAAACTATTTACTAGAAAAATATAGAAACATAAAATAAATACAATTACAAAATGAGCAATTTTATTAATGATGCCAATTGGCGTTATGCTACCAAAAAATTTGATAGTACAAAAAAAGTATCAACAGAAGACCTAAAAACTTTAAAAGAAGCCATTCGTCTATCAGCTTCTTCATATGGTTTACAACCTTACAAGGTTTTTATAATTGAAAACCCTGAATTAAGAGCAAAAATTCAACCTGCAGCATGGGGACAATCTCAAATTGTAGATGCTTCGCAACTAATTGTATTTGCAAATATGACAAACTTTAGTGATAAAGATATTGATGTTAGTTTATCCTTAACTACTGAAACAAGAGGTTTGCCAGCTGATGCGCTGAAAGGTTATGGCGATTTTATGAAGTCAAAAATTGGTGTACTTTCAGAAGACGTTAGAAATACTTGGACTTCTAAACAAACGTATTTAGCACTAGGAAATTTGTTAAATGCAGCAGCCGAATTAAGAATAGATGTTACGCCTATCGAAGGTTTTGAACCCGATAAAGTGAATGAAATTCTTGGGTTAAAACAATTAGGTTTAAACGCTAGTGTATTAGCAACTATTGGATACCGTCATAAAGATGATGCGACACAAAATTATGTCAAAGTACGTAAATCAAATGAAGAACTATTTATCAATTTATAATCAATAATTAAAACAATTAAAAAAATGAAAAATCTAAAAACAATTGCAATTGCATTATTAGTAGCTTTTGGAACAACTGCTGTTTCTGCACAAAACAAAAAAATCAACCTTGAAAAAAGTAAAATCAACTGGGTTGGAGAAAAAGTAACTGGAAAACATTCGGGTACCATTAATTTCAAAGATGGTGTTTTAGTATTCCAAAAAGACAAACTTGCCGGTGGAATTTTCACAGTAAATATGGCTTCCATTACTGTTACCGATTTAGAACCAGGAGAAGGAAAAGAAGATTTAGAAGATCACTTGAAAGCAGATGATTTTTTTGGAACTGATAAATTTAATACTGCAAAAATTGAATTTAAAACTATTGCTACAAAATCAAAAGAATTATACACTGTTACAGCCGATTTAACCATCAAAGGAATTACAAAACCTGTAACTTTTGATATGAATGTTAAGGGAAATACTGCTTCAACCACGTTCAAAGTAGACAGAACAAAATATGACATCAAATATGGTTCAAAAAGCTTCTTTGAAAGCATTGGAGATAAAGCTATTTATGACGAATTCGAATTAGCTGTTACCCTACAGTTCTAATTAGATTTAATAATTTTTAAAAAATTCAAACCTCGGAAAGCCATTTTCGAGGTTTTTTAATGAATACATGATCATATCCAAGCTCAATACTTCTTGTTTTAATTTAATGTAGTTAACTTTATACCATGAAAAGAATTGCAATTATTGACAATTACGACAGTTTTACTTTCAACTTGGTTCATTTTTTAGAAGATTTGAATGTATCAGTAACTGTCTTTAGAAACAATGAATTTGAATTGGATGAATTAGTAAAATTTGACAAAATTCTACTTTCACCTGGACCCGGAATTCCCGATGAAGCTGGATTATTAAAAGCGGTTATTTCAAAATATGCCGAAAGCAAAAGTATTCTCGGTGTTTGTTTAGGGCAACAAGCCATTGCCGAAGTTTTTGGCGGTACTTTAATCAACTTGGATAAGGTTTTTCATGGTGTTGCTACCAAAGTAACAAAATCGGTTACTGATGAAGCTTTATTTGACAAACTACCAAACGAGTTTGATGTGGGTCGCTATCATTCTTGGGTAGTCAATAATGATAATTTTCCAGATGTTCTAGAAATCACCTCAACAGATGAAAGCGGACAAATCATGTCGTTGCGTCACAAAACTCTTGATGTAAAAGGAGTGCAATTCCATCCCGAAAGTATTTTAACACCTTTTGGTAAACAAATTTTAAAAAATTGGATAATAAATTAATCTAAAATTACTGATATTCTTGATATTAAATACCACAACCAGCAGTATTAGTTTACAATATTAATTAAGTAGTAGTGCGATGAAAATAAGGATAGTTTTGATGAAAATCAAATGAACTATTTTGAGTGAATTGATAATATAAATTTGAAAAATCCTAAAATAACTGGCTTCAGAATAAGCAATAAAACATCAAAAAGGCGCTTTTATTGGCGGTAGTTCTGTCCAATACATTTCAAAGAACGGATTTCATTTTAATAAAAATAATATGTATAATTCACTTTAAGTAAAATAAAATAATAAATTGATATACAAATAATTAAACATTTACTATAGATTTCACTTATACTGTTCTTATTTTGATAATTGTATTAATTTTATTTAGCTAATTAGTTAGTTATCAACAATTTTGCAATTGTTACTATACATTTTCCTAAATTTGTTTTTACTTGTCAAACCAACAACTAAAACCAAACTATTATGGGACTTTTTAATACTCATGAAAAAAAAGTAATCACCGAACTCTGCCGAAAGAGTGAAGAAATAGGCAAAGACGTTAGCAGAGAAATAGACGAACTCTTTGACGATTTAAAAACTGATTATGACGAAAACAAAATTGTTATTAAAGAGTTTAATGATTTTGTAAACGAAATAGAAACTAAACTTTCACCCCAAGATTTAGAGAAGCTTCACTCCTTTTCTTCTCGGCTGTACAAAGTAAAACGTTGTGCCAAAAAAGGTGTTGAAGCCATTCGAGAAATAGCTAGGGAACAAAAAAAAGCTACCAAAGAAACTGTTAGAGAGCATCAAGAATATTTATACACCTAAATTATCTTGTAAACACAATCGAATTTTCTTTGCTCAAGTTTGCGTCAAAAGTATACCCTTCATAGTTAAATCCTTTTAGGTCGTCGATAGTTTTTGCATTGGAGTCAATGATATAACGAACCATCATTCCCCTCGCCTTTTTAGCAAAAAAACTAATCATCTTAAGTTTACCGTCCTTATAATCTCTAAACTCTGGAGTAATTACTTGAACTTTCAAAGTCTTAGAATCTACCGCACTGAAATACTCATTACTAGCCAAGTTGATAAACAGTTCATCTTTTTGTAATTCATCATTTAAAGATTTGGTAATGGTTTTTTTCCAAAACTCGTATAAGTTTTTGTTTTTGCCAATCGCCATTGAAGTTCCCATTTCTAATCGATACGGCTGCATTAAATCCAACGGTTTAAGCAAACCGTACAATCCTGATAAAATTCGGAGTTTGTCCTGCAAAACGGCTAATTTGTCTAATGGTAAACTATAAACATCCAATCCTGCATACACATCACCATCAAAAGCAAAAACAGCTTGTCTGGAATTTTGCAAAGTAAAAGGTGTTTCCCATTCCTGATTGCGTTGCCAATTTAATTCGGCCAATTTCTCTGAAATATCCATTAACTCAGAAAGTTGCTTTGGTTTTTTCTTTTTTAACGTATTTTGAATAGTAGCAGCTTGTTTTAAAAACTGTGGTTCAGTGAAACTCATAGTCGGTAATGCTTTTTCAAAGTTTAAAGATTTGGCTGGAGATATAACGATTTTCATAATTTATTTTTATAAGTCAAAAATACGATTAATTATGATAATAAAAAGCGATAGCAAAATCTTAATTTATCTATATTTGCCTAACTAAATCGATATAGTAATGGAAGAATGCATCTCCGTTTTTGATATGCTAAAAATAGGTGTCGGACCATCAAGTTCCCATACTCTCGGACCATGGCGAGCCGCAGAACGTTTTCTCAACGAACTAAAAGCAGAAAACCTGTTAGACAAAACTACCAAAGTAAAAATTGATTTATACGGTTCGCTTTCCCTCACCGGAAAAGGACATGCTACAGATTATGCTGTGATGCTTGGACTGAGTGGTCAAGACCCAGAATACATTCCAGTAAAAAATATTGATAATATTGTACAAACCATAAAAAAAACACATCAAATCAAATTAGCTAACGAACTAATGATACCATTTGATGCTGAAACCGATATTGTTTTCAATAAAAACTTTTTGCCGTTTCATGCTAATGGGTTGACTTTTACAGCTTATTTGATGGATGTTACAGAATATACCTCTACCTTCTACTCTATCGGTGGCGGATTTGTAGTCAAAGAAGAAAGGGTGAATGCCAAAAAGAAACTAGTCATAAAATGCGCCTTTCCTTTTCTTGTTGAAAATGCCGCTGATTTGCTGCAATATGCTATAACTGAGAATAAATTAATCTCGGAGATTGTATATGCCAATGAAATCTCCATGCGTCCCGAAGCCGAGGTGCATAACGAACTAATTCGTATTTGGGAAACCATGCTCGAATGTATGTATATCGGTTGTCACTCCGAAGGTATTTTGCCTGGTGGTTTAAATGTAAGACGACGCGCTTTTGATATGCATCAAGGTTTGATTGGTTTAGCCAATTATACCAATCCACAAGAATGGTTAGAAACTATTCGAAAAACAGAAGTGAAGTTTAGACAAATTTTAAAATGGGTTTCCTGTTTTGCCTTAGCAGTAAACGAAGTTAATGCTGCATTGGGAAGAGTAGTCACTGCTCCGACTAATGGAAGTGCAGGTGTGATACCAGCCGTTCTAATGTATTATTTAGTAATTGAAAATCATCAAGCTGGAGAAAAAGAAATAAAACAATTCTTGATGGTAGCGGGTGAAATTGGAAGTATCTTTAAAAAAGGTTCTACCATATCGGCTGCTATGGGTGGCTGTCAGGCAGAAATTGGCGTTTCGTCTGCTATGGCTGCTGCTGCACTTTGTGAAGTTATGGGTGGCACACCAGAACAAGTTTTAATGGCTGCCGAAATCGCTATGGAACATCACTTAGGGCTAACCTGCGACCCGATTGGCGGTTTGGTTCAAATTCCGTGTATAGAACGAAATACTATGGGAGCTATCAAAGCCATTAACGCGGCAGAACTCGCCATGGAAACTGATGCTAAAAATGCCAAAGTACCATTGGATAAAGTAATTGATACGATGTGGCAAACGGCAAAAGACATGAACTCTAAATACAAAGAAACCTCCGAAGGCGGATTGGCTGTGGCGGTGAATATGGCGGATTGTTAATTTGTTGCTAAACCACCCAAAAGCTTCGTTTTAAATCTGATTTTAAAGTGAATAAAAAAAGTGCAAAGTCAGGTTCCGATAACTATCTGAATTGTGCAGCTTTTATAGAACTCTTTGTGGAGTTGGCATAATAATTTTTGAGAAAGAAAAATGTGAATTTTGCGCATTTTTCGGCATTTCTTGAAACGGCTATTATGCAACGTTTTTTTCTTTTCTGATACTATTAATTCTATTTACTTCGCTTTGTTTTTCAATCAATTCATTTTCTATATCATAGTCATCTTGAATACCCAACCAAAATTTTGCCGAGTTTCCGAAATATGCACTCAATCTTACAGCAGTATCAGCAGAAATTCTTCTGTTACCTTTAATTATTTCAGAAATCCTTGTTTGCGGAATATCTAAGTCTTTAGAAAGTCTGTATTGCGTAATTTGTAAAGGAATTAAAAATTCTTCTAATAAAATTTCTCCAGGTGTTATGTTTTTTAGCTTTTCCATTTTTCTATATTTTTAATGATAATCTATAATTCCAACTTCTAAAGCATTACCGTTATCCCATTTAAAAATAATTCTCCATTGGTTATTTATTCTTATACTGTTAAATTCTTTCAAATTGCCTTTTAGTTTTTCTAGTCTATTTGCTGGAGGAATCCTTAAATCGCTAACATCAATTGAGTTATTAATCATTCTCAATTTTCTTCTCGCCGTATCTTGAATTTCTCTAGGAAGTTTCTTTGACACAATTCCATTCCAAATTTTTTCAGTTTCTTTATCTTTAAATGAAACAATCATACTCTTTTCGATACTAACGTCAAAGATAAGTATTCATTTGATAAGTTTTCATATAAACAGGATTTTTTCGAAAATGTTGCATAACTTGTATATAGGTCTGAGACATTTACTTCGTCCGTTCGCTTTGCTTGGGTGCGCAGCTTTTATAGAACTCTTTGTAAAGCTGGGATAATAATTTTTGAGAAAGAAAAATGTGAATTTTGCGCATTTTTCGGCATTTCTTGAAACTGCTGTAAGCCGAAGTAGCTATAATTCGATTTGAATTTTCACTTTTCCTCCTAACCCTTTTTCCACTATATCATACAAAGTTTTGAGAGTCAAATTACTTCCGTTATTTTCTATTTTGGAAATATATTCTCTTTTCTTGTCCACTAAATTCCCAAGCTCAGTTTGAGTTAGGTGTTTTTCTTCACGAGCTTTTTTTAAGAGTAAACCAATTTTAAAACCTTGGAATTCTCTTTCAAGTTCGTCACGTCTTTCGGTTCCTATTTCACCGTAAACATTATTTTTAATTTCTTTCCAGCTTTTAGTTTCCATAGTTATTTAGATTTTTTTTCTGTGTAATATTTAGTCATTAATTTCAATGCTTTTTCCATTTCATTTTTCGGTGTCTTCTGCGTTTTCTTTTGAAACCCATTTAAAAGAATGACAAGTTTTCCGTGGTCAAAAAAGCAAAGAGACATTTGCGCAGCTTTTATAGAACTCTTTGTGGAGCAGGGCAAACATATCAAGGGGATTTATTTGAGGACAAGGATATTTAAACAAAAAAGCCCCAGTTAAGGGGCTTTTATTATTTTTAATGTGGAACGAAATGACCTCCCTCTTTCCAATCTCTATTTTCCTCATACCAATCCAACAATTCTCGCATAAATCCCCAAACTATAGCAGTTCCTGTGGCTTGCATAAAATTTACTTGTGGTTCATCATATTTATCATCTTCAAATTCTCTTATCACAATTCTGCGTTTATGGAGAGGTTTATGACCAGTAATTATGTATGCGTGAGACCTACCGATCTTAAAATATCCGTTTGGCTCAAGTACTTGTTTAGCTCTTATCTGTTCATCGATAAAGCTAATGTCTACTGTGGGATGTGACATTTAACAGGTTAATTCAAGTGTTTCAACAAATTTGTCACCTGTTTCCATAATTTGGTCAAATATTACATTCGAAGTGTTGAATGACATTATTACAGACCCTTTATCTTCTGATATAAATTCCCAACCTAATAACCTTAGTTCAGTTTCCAATCCGCTACCGAATTTTTCACTTGTTACACAAAAAAGATTTACACACTCTTTAATGGCTTCTTGGGCATCTAACTCATCTTTAGCAAAGGTCTTAATACCTAAAAAAGGAATGTTAACCGACATAAATTCATCCTCAACAATTTTATCCCATATAGGCATATCAATTGTTATAGAAGATAGCTTTCCATCAAGTCTATTAATTTCAATATTTGCTTCAGTAAATTTCACTTGGAGTAATTTTCATTGGTTTTTTTGATATTACAAATGTATAAACAAAACATTAAATTTAATTTTTTTAGTCTATTAAAATACAAATAATATCGATGAAATGTAATTTTGCTTATTTTTTGTAATATTTAGTTTAATATTAAATACAAAGTTATTAACAAACTATATTAATAAGTTATAAAATTCCGTTAAATTTTTACATAATTGTTGTTTTAAAAATTTATAACAAAACATATATTCGATATATAAACGTAAAAAGTTACAATTTATTATATTTGCTTACCCTGCAAAGTCCGGTTCCGATAGCCATCGGAATTGCGCAGCTTTTATAGAATTCTTTGTGGAGTTGTTTATTTTATTTCAAGTTTCTCCCAAATGCCCTCGTCCTTGAGTTGCTTAATTAAGTCCGAGAGTTTCTGTTTTTTATTGAGAGTAACATAGTTTGTTCGCTTATCGTCAGTTTTGAAGCATATATTTTTATCACAAAAAATACGTTTCAAAACTGAAGTCCTTTTATCAGTTTTTGAAGTCTTAATAAAATATTCAGTTGTTACAGTCCCAATTGTATCGGTTTCTTTTTCCCAGTTATAGTTTTTCTCAACCATCAAACTGTCATAGGTAAGAACTACAATATCATTCTTAATTTTATATTTCCCTTTGTAATACCAATCGTCCGATTCACAAACGTCTATGGTCAAAAAGTCATTGTCATTAAGAAATAAAAGACTACCAGAACAACAATCGCATTCTCCAAATGCTTCGCAAGTATTCTTGTCAAGTTCTGGTGCATAAAAATAAACTTGTCCAGATAAGTTTAGTGCTATATACTTTGCTAGGGTTATTTTTTTAACGGTTTTGTTTGTAGTTGGTTCATTGCAAGAATGAAGTGCTAATATAATAAAGAAAAATATTAATTTAATTAGGTTTTTCATTATGCTTCAATTTGTTGTTTCTAGGACGGTCGGACGCCATCCATTACGGCTAACGTTTCCTTGCTAGAGCCCCACTGCGCAATTCCGAAAGCTATCGGAATTGAGGAGTAGCGCAATGAGTTTTTTTTTAACTGTCGCTTCAAATATAATCAAAATCACCATGCAACTTTATTGCCAGCTAAAAAAACTAGTGGGTTTGTGATTGCTCTCGAACGTGGGTATAGTTTACAAATCCGCTATCGGAATATGGCGGATTGTTAGAATTCAAAAGACAAACTAGACGTTATAAAAAAGTTATTGTTAACAGGGATTTCATCTTTTGAGAATACTTTTTCTTGGCTGTTTAAATACCGTGCTTCGGTTCTCAATTTTACTTTAGAATTAAAAAGATAATCTATATTTAAAGACGTACCGAGTGTTTTAAATTCATCATTTATAGCAATAATAACAGCATCTTTATCCTGATAATACTCGGCTCGGAAAGCCGTTTGCCATTTGGGTGCCAACGTATATTGCATTATTAACACGGGACTCATCCAATATAATTTGTTGTTATTATTTGTTACATCAGTTTGCATTCCTGCATCAAAACCAATAATAGTTCGCCACTTGGAATTCCATTTATTGTCCCAATACAAATTACTAAAATAACGCATTCCCCATTGGTCATTATACCATTCTTTGCCCATAAAAGTGCTCCAATTAAACAATGAATTTGTAGATGGTTTATAGATAATCTGTGAACCAAAAGCAGGTCCAACATTCTTATCGGGTTTGTTGATGCGTTGCCATCCATTGGTTAGTAAACCAGAGAAAGTCCATTTTTCATTAGCAGTAAAAGTATACTTTATACCTGTCATAAAATAAGGAGAATTATCGGCTAATAACGAACGGGTTAAGGTTACATTTGAAGAATTGTTTGCGGTTTCAAATCCTATATAACTTGGTAAAATTCCCAACTCTATGGTTGACTTTTTTGCTTTATCGAGATACAAACCCACATAAGCTTCATTAATGATTTTAGTGGTTTCGTTAGCATAATTATCTTCTACATAGGTTCCAGCTTGTAGCGCCAATACTGCATAAGCATTATCATATTCTGCTTTAGCTCTTAGTAGCCCGATGTTTACATTAAACTCGTTATGCCGGTTATAATTGTACATAAACGGAAGTTTTTGTTCGGAATTTGGCGTATTGAAATCATAGCTGTAATAGGTTTCTAAAAATCCCGAAAAGGATAGTTTTAGGTCTTTATTTTCTTGAGCAAAAGCAGAAAATCCAATGCAAAAAATTATTATAAAACGCTTCATTACTTCCTTCTAGTATCTATGAGGTGTATTATTTTCCAAGTAGTTACCTCAAAATACAAGGTGAAAGCGTTAACACCTTTATGGCTTAACTTTCCATTGACATAAAATTCATAAGGTGTCCAAACGTGTGCCATCGATCCATCAACTTGGATGTTGTAGCTCAGTATTCTTTCTTCAAATTTAATATCGGCAGGAATGGAAGCGATAGATTTGTAAAACGCTGCTGGTTTCTCATCAGAAAGTTTATTCCCTTTGGTGTTTTCCGAAATTGATTGCAAAATCATGGTGCTACTGCAAGTCGATTTGATTTTGATGGTGTCTTTGGTATGAAACCCTTCGAAGAAAGTCTCAATAGTTTTTTGCACTTGCTCCTTTTGTGCATTGACAATTCCAACACATAATAAAACGACTACTAGCAGTATTTTTTTCATATTGCTAATATTTAGACCATTTGTAGAGTTCTTTCCATGTTGGTTTTTTGCCATACATTAAAATTCCAACTCGATAGATTTTGGCAGCAAACCAAACTACCCCAAAGAATGTAGCGAATAACAACACCATGGAAACGATGATTTGCCACAGCGGAACACCAAACGGAATTCGCATCATCATTACGATGGGTGAGGTCAATGGTATCATAGAGAAAACTGTTGCTACCGTTCCGTGAGGGTCATTCATTACGGTAAAAAACCCAATATAAACACCTAATATCAAAGGCATGATAATAGGTAACAAGAATTGTTGCGAGTCGGTTTCGTTATCCACTGCAGCACCAATAGAAGCATAAAACGAGCTGTATAAGAAATAACCACCAATAAAATAAATGACAAACGAAATGAGTATAGTAGCTATGGGCAAGTTCCAAAGTTCTTTAATGTAAAGTTGGATGGTTCCTCCCATTTCACTTTGTGCCGTTTGCATGGCTTGTCCTTGAATACCCGAAGTTGCACCCATTTGCACACCAAAAATGGAAGACAATACAAACATGGCGGTTAACCCGAGGATTGCCCAAATGAAAAACTGCAAAATTCCAGCCAATGACGTGCCAATTATTTTTCCCATCATCAATTGAAATGGTTTTACTGAGGAGATTATGACTTCAATAATTCGAGATACTTTTTCTTCGATAACGCTACGCATGACCATATTACCATAAATTACAATAAACATCATAATGAGGTAACCAAAAGCACCACCAATAGCGATTTTGATTTCGTTTAACCCTTTTAAAGCTGCTTCACCTGATGCTTTGGTGAGTTTGATGTCAACGGCAGCATTGGCATTTTTAATCGCTAACGTATCTAAACCCGATTTGATATAGTTTTCTTGCGTGAGCTTTTCGGCTACAATGTCTTCGATATCGTCAATAAACATGACACTCGGGCTGTCATTGGAAATATATTGAATACTTTTTTCGAGCGCTTTGTTATCGGTTACTTTTGGGATGACTAAAAGGCCTTCATAACTTTCGCTGACAATGCTATCTTTTAGAGTTTTGGTGTTAACCGATGATAAATCAACATATTTATATTCGTCATCACTTTTAAATTCTTGGGCAAACAAACCCGTTTCATCATGAATAGCAATGGTTTTTAAATCGGCTTTCATAGCACTTAAATAGCCCACAAAAACAGCAATACCTACAAACAATAACGGACTTAAAAAAGTCATTACAATAAATGATTTATTGCGCACTTTGGCGATAAATTCTCTTTTGATAATCAAACTTAATTTACTCATAATTTTTTTAAATTCCAATATTAGAAATTCCAAACCTGCCTGCCGGCAGGCAGGTTCCAATAGTTTTTTTTGTTATTTTACTTTGTTACTGTTTGTATAAATATATCATTCACACTCGGGATTTTTTCCACAAAATGGGTTACTTGACCTCTTTGTACTAAGGTGTTTAGTAATTCATTTGGTGTTACAGTACCAATATTGATTTTGAGTTTTAACTCATCGTGCAAGGATTTAAAATTGGTTTGTGCGATGGTAAATTTTTGAGACAAGTCAAACATTAATCCTTCAACATTATCCGTTACAATTCCCACCTCATAATCATTGGTTCTAAATTGTCTTTTTACATCGGATAGTTTTCCTTCGATAAGTTTATTCGATTTGTGAATTAACGCAATATGGTCACACATTTCTTCCACACTTTCCATTCGGTGCGTGGAGAAAATAACAGATGTTCCTTGTTTATTCAACTCGATAATTTCATCCTTAATCAAATTGGCATTCACAGGATCAAAACCCGAAAATGGTTCGTCCAAAATTAGCAACTTAGGTTTATGTAAAACCGTGACAATAAATTGTACTTTTTGAGCCATTCCTTTGGATAACTCATTAATTTTTTTGTTCCACCAACCTTCAATTTCTAATCGTTTAAACCAATAATCAAGTTCGTGCTTGGCTTCGGCTTTGGTCAAACCTTTAAGCTGTGCCAAATACAAACACTGCTCTCCTACTTTCATGGTTTTATACAAACCGCGTTCTTCGGGCATGTAGCCGATGCTGTGAACATGAGAAGGATTTAATTTTTCGCCATCCAAAATAATGTCACCACTATCGGGCATAGTAATTTGATTGATGATGCGAATAAGGGAAGTTTTGCCAGCGCCATTTGGACCTAGAAGTCCATAAATACTGCCTTTTGGAACGGTTAAAGAAACTTCGTTTAGCGCGGTGTAATCGCCATATTGCTTAACGACTTTGTTTACTTCAAGTATATTGCTCATAAATTAAATTTAAATGTCAAGTTCAAGTTCAATGTCAAGTTCAATGTCAAAATTCAAAGTCAAAATTCAAAGTCAAAATTCAATAGCCATGTAAATCTCATAATATTGTTATTGCTATTGTTATTGCTATTGTTATTGCTATTGCTTATTTTATTGTTATTGCTTTTTTTATTGTTATTGCTTTTTTTATTGCAATTGATATTGTTATTGTTATTGCTATTGTTATTGCTATTGCTTATTTTATTGTTATTGCTTTTTTTATTGCTTTTTTTATTGCAATTGATATTGCTATTGTTATTGCTATTGAATTCGGTAAAAGTACTGAATAAGTAACTAAAGGAAAATAAAAGTTACAAAAAACCCACCCTAATTTTTACACGAGGATGGGAAAAATTGCTATGAAAAAGAAATTACTTGTTTCCAAGTAATAGCCAAATGTAAAACTTATTTTTTAATTATGAAAACATATCTTTTACTTTTTCAAAAAAAGATTTGTCACCTTTTTCAGGATTTGGCATAAAGTTTTCGTCGGATAATGATTTCTCGAAGAATTGACGTTGTTCTTTAGATAATGTTTTTGGTGTCCAAACATTCACATGTACTAATAAATCACCGCTACCATAACTATTCAAGCTTGGAATTCCTTTTCCTTTCAGCCGAAGAATTTTACCTGATTGAATTCCTTCTTCCAGTTTAATTCTCACTTTACCATTGACCGCATCAATTTCTTTAGAAACTCCCAAAGCTGCTTCTGCAATACTTATGTACAAGTCATAGTGTAAATTTTCACCTTCACGTTTTAAAAACGCATGCTCTAGTTCTTCAATAGCTACGATTAAATCGCCTGCTATACTATTTCCTGGTGCATCATTTCCTTTTCCAGAAACTTTCAATTGCATTCCGTCAACTACTCCAGCCGGGATTTTAATAGAAACTGTTTCGTCTTCTAAAATCATTCCGTGTGCATCGGCATTGTTGGGTTTGCTTTCAATAGTTTGCCCAGTACCACCACAAACATTACAGGTTGTAGCCGATTGCATTCTGCCTAAAATAGTATTGGTTACTCGCAATACTTGTCCTTGACCATTACACGTTGAACAAGTTTTATATTTTACGCCAGCAGCTTGTACTTTGCGCTTTACTTTAACTTTTTTCTCAACACCATTGGCAATTTCTTCTAAAGTTAATTTCACTTTAATACGAAGATTGCTTCCTTTCACTCTACGTTGTCCTCCAGAATTCCCTCCGTAACCACTGAAACCACCACCTCCAAATGCACCACCAAAAATATCACCAAACTGACTGAAAATATCATCCATATTCATGTGATGCCCACCACCATATCCACTAGCAGCATCAAAAGCAGCATGACCATATTGATCATATTTTGCTTTTTTATCAGCATCGCTCAACACTTCATAAGCTTCGGCAGCTGTTTTGAATTTTTCTTCGGCTTCTTTATTCCCGGGATTTTTATCAGGGTGAAATTCAATCGCTTTCTTTCGGTATGCTTTTTTAATTTCTTCTGGAGAAGCGCTTTTGGATACGCCTAATATTTCGTAAAAATCTTTTTTGCTCATACTACTTTTTTATTGACCAATAACCACTTTAGGGAAACGAATAATTTTGTCTCCCAATTTATATCCTTTTTCAATTACATCAACAATTTTACCTTTTAAATCATCCGTTGGCGCTGGAATTTGTGTAATTGCTTCGGCAAAATCGGCATTAAAAACATCACCAGCTCTGATATCAAGTTGTTCTAAACCTTTAGCAACAAGAGTACTTTTTAATTTTTCGTAAATTAATACTACACCTTTCAACAATACCTCATCTTCTGACTTAGAAATTTGAACCATAGCTCTGTCAAAATCATCCAACACTGGCAACATGGCTTGCAATACTTCCTCATTGGCAGTTCTGAACAAATCAATACGCTCTTTGGCAGTTCTTTTTTTGAAATTTTCAAATTCAGCAAACAAGCGAAGAAACTTATCTTTTTCGATAGCTAAATTTTCTTCTAACTTGGCTTCAACACTTAATTCTTCTGCTGTTTCTATTTCATTAACAACACTTTCAACGTCGCTTTCGATGTGTTCCTTTTCCGTATTTTCAGTATTCATTTCTGTTTTATCTTTAAAAATATTTTTGATTTTCATATTCTTTATTTATTCCAAACTCTCGGAATGCAAAAGTACTGCCATTTCTTTAAAAATGTCATATTGTCATTATTTTTTGTTTAGTAAAAAAGGGGGATTGAAAATAGTATCTTAGAAAGTAATAATAATTTAACCAAATTTTAATAAAATTTTAAGACTATTACGTTTTCGTTTTGATTATGTTTGTATCAATAAAACATAACAACAATCATTTAGGTTAGCTTACAGCTGTAAATAATTATTAATTCAACAATCTTTATAGTCAAGAAAAGTGCTGTTAAACAACAGCACTTTTTTTTATGCATATAAATCATTGATTGCTTTGTCAATTTTAGGAAATTGAAATTGAAAACCAGAGTTTGTGATTTTTATTGAACTTAGATTTTTACTTGAGAATAGTAAATAGGACATTTCACCCAGTATTAGATTCATAACAAATTCTGGAATATTCGGAAGCCATAATGGTTTTTTCAATGTTTTGGCAATGACTTTTGTTAATTCTTGATTGCTAACTGGATGAGGAGAAACAGCATTAAAAATTCCTTCTAATTGTTTTTCTATTGCAAAATAATACATCGCAACTAAATCAGTGATATGTATCCAGGATTGAATTTGTTTTCCAGTTCCCATGGCTCCTCCAAATCCCAAATTTATTGGTTTCACCATTTCTGGTAAAGCACCACCTTTATTGGAAAGTACAATTCCGGTTCGGAGTTTGCAAACTTTTATTCCCAGTACTTGAAAAGTATCGACACTTTCCTCCCATTTTTTGACTACATTGGAAAGAAAACTATCTTCCGATTCTGTTGTAGTTTCATCATAAACTTGGGAAATACTTTCTGGATATATAGCGGTTCCTGACGCGGATACTATTTGTTTTACTTGGTTTGGAGATTTTTTTATCAGATTAAAAAGCAATTCGCTAGACAATGTTCGGCTTTCTATAATTTCTTGTTTGTATTTATTTGTCCATCGTTGCGCAATATTGGCTCCAGCCAAATGAATTATTGCATCTACTCCGTCAATACATCTTTCATCTATTTTACCTTCTTGTGGATTCCAATAAAAACCTTTGTGATTTGGTTCTTCCTTAATTTTGGCGTTTGAGGTAGTCAAATAATGAACGGAATGGTTTTTTGATAGTAATAATTTTACCAATTCACTTCCTATTAATCCTGTTGCACCTGTAATTAGAATTTTCATTTTGAATAATTTTTATCAAAGTTATAATCAAAGTGTCATAAATTAAACCCAATTATAAAGGGTTTAACTTTTGTTTATTACTTCAATTTTATACTCCATTCAAAGTTTAATTCAGAAACTTGTTCCCCTTTTTCATTAACACCAATCGATTTCATCCAAATGGTTTGTCCTTCACCAGTAGTTATGGTTTTAACAACGGCATCATCTATCAAATGTCCATCATTACAAGTAAAGGTAATTCTGCCAGTTGCTTTTTTTGAAAAATTACTAGTATTATTGGCAACCAACATGGAGATGTTCTTTCCGCTTTTTTTGATTTTCATAATTACCAAAGCGCCTGTTGTTAACTCAGCTGCCATAGCTTGTACGGCAAAATACATCGATTTAAAAGGGTTTTGATTTAACCAACGATGCTTTACCGTTACCACACATTGTTGCTCAGAAAGTGTTTTTACCCTAACACCACACCAAAATGCAGATGGTAATTTAAAAAATAAAAAACTATTAAATTTTGAAGGAGAAAATTCCATTAGAGCTTGATTTTGCAGTAAAAATACAAAAAAGTGAATTGGTTTTGTAACTTTATTAAACGTTAATATTTTGTTAAATTTAAGTACTTTGTATTGCACAGTATCTTTTTTTAACTTTATCTTTGTATAAGAAATTAATGGTCTATCAATAGTATTATTAATTTGAGTTTCAATCATCCAATTTAAAAATCAAATATAATGACAACATCTAACGAAAAAAACACGGCAACATTAATCCACTTGAGTGCATTGGCACAATATATAGTTCCGTTTGGAAATTATATTTTTCCAACCATGATTTGGAGTGCGAAGAAAAACGAATCAGAGTTTGTAGATTATAATGGTAAACAAGTTTTGAATTTTCAACTGAGTATCCTTATTTATACTATCGTACTGTGCGCAATTGCAATTCCCATTTTGCTTTATGCATTTTTCAAGAACCTTCCGCTAAACGCTAATTTTGAATCGGAGGATTTTATATATGAAAGAATTTTATTTGGTGAAAATAGCAGTTGGGCAATCATAGGAATTGTGGGGGTTTTAATAATTATTTTTATAAAAATAATCGAGTTTGTATTAATCATACACGCCGCTGTAAAAGCATCAAATGGAGATCGTTACAACTACCCGCTAAGCATATCGTTTTTTAAATAATCAATAAAGTAAATCATCAATAATCAATTTAAATCAATCAAAAAATGAAACAGTTAATCTTAATCACATCGCTTTTAGTTGTAATGACAACTAAATTATTAGAACAAGAGAATGCTATTGAAATCAAAAATTCTCAAAAACCTACTTCTGAAGTACAAAAAGAAAATCATCAGTTCGAAATTGTAGCCAATGAAAATGTAGATGTCAATCTGAAATTTAATCTAAAATTAGAGGACAAGGTAAAAGTTCTTGTTACCAATCAACAAGACCAAGTAGTTTTTTCAAAAGTATACCGCAAAAAAGGCAATAACAAAATTGCTTTTAGCATGGAAGAAAATGAAAAATATACCATATTGCTCCACGGAAATAAACAGTCAAATATGATTGTTAGTGTTTCTGAAAATTAAAAATCTTTCAATCATTAACCATGAAACGTATCAGTAACTAAAAAAATAAATTAGGTATTATGAATATTGAAAACACAAAAGCCCAGATGCGTAAAGGTGTTTTAGAATTTTGTATCTTGTCTGTCCTTAAAGAGAAAGACGCCTACACTTCTGAAATATTAGACACTTTAAAAAACGCTAAATTACTTGTCGTAGAAGGAACAGTTTATCCACTATTAACAAGACTGAAAAATGACGGTTTACTCAACTATCGTTGGGAAGAATCAACATCGGGACCACCCAGAAAATATTATGGTTTAACCGAATTAGGCAAAACATTTTTAACTGAATTAAACAGTACTTGGACAGAACTTTCTGATGCTGTAAACATTATAACTAATCAAAAATAATAATCATGAACAAAACAGTAAATATTAATATAGGTGGTTTATTCTTTCACATAGATGAAGATGCATACCAAAAATTAACTCGCTATTTTGAGGCGATAAAACGTTCTCTTTCCAATTCCTCTGGACAAGAAGAAATCATGAAAGATATAGAAATGCGTGTAGCTGAATTGCTAACAGAAAAACAAAAAAGCGACAAGCATGTAATCAATACTAAAGATGTTGACGAAGTAATTGTGGTTATGGGCCAACCTGAAGATTATCGTATAGATGAAGACTCAGACGACAAACCTAAAGAACCATTTTATCCTTATACAAAATCTAGAAAACTGTATCGCGATAAAGACCGTGGAACTATTGCCGGTGTTTGTACTGGTTTAAGTCACTATTTTGGGATTGATGCCGTATGGGTAAAAATCTTATTCTTGATTTTGGCATTTACAAGTTTTGGTATCATTGCCTATTTTGTACTTTGGATAGCCATGCCAAAAGCCGTAACAACCTCTGAAAAGTTGGAAATGACTGGAGAACCTGTAACGATTTCTAACATTGAAAAAAAAGTAAGAGAAGAATTTGATAGCGTTTCAAACAAACTAAAAAACGTCAACTATGACAAAATGGGAAACGAAGTAAAGAATGGTGCTGAAAGAGTTGCTGGTGGAATTGGTGATGTTTTAATAAGTATTTTCAAAGTATTTGCAAAAATTTTAGGCACAATTATCATAATTTTCTCCTCGTTGTTATTACTTGTAATTTGTATTACTTCCATTATTTTAATTTTTTCTTCATCAATGCCTAACAATTTTATTCTGAACCACATCGATACACCAATTGGATTAGAAACACCTATCTGGGTTCAAGGAATATTGTTTCTTTTAGCAGCTGGAATTCCAATGTTTTTCTTCATAATATTGGGTTTAAAACTATTAGTAACCAATTTGAAATCGATTGGAAATATAGCTAAATACAGTTTATTGGCCATTTGGATCATTGCGGTTGGTATCTTAATTTCATTAGGAATAAATGAAGCTATACAAATTGCCTTTGATGGTAAAGAAGTTAAAAAAGAGGTAATCAACATTGCTCCTACAGATACCTTGAAAATCAAATTTAAAAACAACGATTTTTATTCAAAAGACAAGTATGACAAAATCGATTTCAGACTAACTCTAGACGAGAATAACAAAGAAATCATCTATTCTAATAATGTTACAATAGAGATTATGCCAACTGAGGAAACTTTGCCTTATATCCAAATCGAAAGATTAACAGTTGGTAAATCGGCAAAAGATGCCAGAAATCGTGCAGAAAAAATTAGATACAGCTATAAAATTGAAGGAAATCAATTAATTTTGGATAATTACTTATTGACAGATGCTGAGAACAAATTTAGAGGCCAAAGAGTAGCACTGTTCTTGTATTTACCAAAAGGAACTTTGTTTAAAGCCGATGAAAATGTGCAAGACTACGACAGTACAGATAATGATTTTTTCAATTTACATTTTAGTTCAAAAGACTATATTTATAAAGTAGAAAATTCAGAAGTTAAATGCTTGAATTGCCCAGCTGATGAAAATGAATATAAAGATTTGGAAGACAGTACGACCGAAATTATAACAAATGAAAACGATAGCACTGATGTGGTAACCGTAAAAGTAAATGGTAAAACAGTCATTGAAACCAAATCAGAAAAAAAAGGAAGTTTAGAAGTTAACAAAGACGGAATAATCATTAAAACTGAAAAACCATGATAAAATACACTATAATTAGCACCAAAATTTTTGTAGCCGTTTTTGCTTCATTATTATTTAGCGCTTGCAACGCTAACATAAACTTAGGTGATGGTATAGATGGTAATGGGAATGTTACTACACAAACCCGTAACGTTGAGAATAATTTTTCAAAAATTGATGTCAGTCGTGGATTAAATGTAACAATAGAACAAGCTACTACTTATTTCGTAGAAGTTGAAGCCGATGAAAATTTGCAATCACACATAATTACTAAGGTCGAAAACGGAACACTATTTATCACTTCTGATGAAAATATTGATGAAGCCAAAGCTAAAAACATTAGAGTAAAACTCCCCAAACTAACGACTGTAGAAACTGCAAGTGGTTCATCTGTAAGTTCAAATGGAATACTAAAAGGAACTGAAATTTCGATAGAAACTACTAGTGGAAGTGAAACAAAACTCACTTTAGAATTTGACACTATCAGTTGCGAGGCAAGCAGTGGAAGTTCACTTAGTATAAATGGAAAAGCATTGCTCCTAAAAACTGACTCATCTAGCGGAAGTACTATCGAAGCCAATGAATTATTAGTAAATGATGTTGTTTCAGAGTCAACAAGTGGAAGTTCAACGAATGTTCATCCATTAGTTAGCTTAAAAGCAAAAGCATCTAGCGGAAGTTCTATAGAATATAATTCTACCCCTAAAACAGTCACAAAAGAAGAAAGCTCAGGCGGAAGCGTTTCAAAAGAATAAGTTAATAAAGCATCTCAATGAAAATTGGGATGTTTTTTTTTATATTTTTGACACTCGAGTCCTGTTCAGAAGACGAGACGTACTGTACAAAGTAAAAACTATAAGTGCCGATATTTATGAAAAAAATCATTATACTTATTTTCCTTTTATTATCTGCGATGACCTTTAGTCAACAAAAAGAAAAAGTAAAAGGTTCCAAAATTGTTAAACTAGAACAAAAACAAGTCGAAAACTTCGAAAGCATTGAAATAGATGATAACCTAGAAGTTTTTTTGGTTAAAGGAAAAGAATGCGGTCTTGAAATAGAAGCCGATGACAATTTAATCGAATTTGTTGAATACAAACTTACTGGTAAAAATCTCAGAATTTCAACATCAAAAGACCTTTCAAGCTATAAGAAATTGAGTGTTCGTATAACTTACACTGATACATTTAACTTGGTAATTACCAAAGACGAAACCAATGTGACGGCTTTATCGGATATAGTTTTGAATACTATCACCTTTAAATGTTATGATTATTCCAAATTGTTTTTGAATGCAAAAACAAAAGATTTTACCTTGATGGCTAATGATAAATCCAAAGTAGAATTAAACCTAAATTCAGATAAAACTACTATTGATGTAAGTAAAAATGCTTATGTAAAAGGATTAATTTCATCAATTGACATGCGATTTGATATGTACCAAAAATCATCTGCCGAAGTGGAGGGTGATATTATAAATTTAAAACTTCGATTAGATAATAATACCGAATTTATAGGTAAAAAGTTAATAGCTAAAAATGCATTACTTGAAACCAATGGTTATTCAAAAAATTCTATAACTATCAGCAACATTGCAACCATAGACGCATCTGGAAATAGCGAAATAGAATTGTATGGTGAACCTACCAAAATTGAAATAAATCGCTTCACAGAAAGTGCTTCACTCTTAAAAAAACCAACTCCAAAATAAAAAAATCCCATCTAATCCAATGAAAAAGACAGGATTTTTTCTTTGCTTTAAACGAATATTCTACTCCAAAGAAGCCAAATACCTTTCTGCATCAAGTGCGGCCATACAACCCGTTCCAGCTGCAGTTATCGCTTGACGATATACATGATCGGCAGCATCACCAGAAACAAAAACCCCTTGTACGTTTGTTTTTGAAGTGCCCGGAATATTAACAATATAACCAGTTTCATCCAAAGTTATATAGTCAGCAAAAATATCTGTATTCGGTTTATGACCAATAGCGACAAAGAAACCAGTAGCTGGAATATCAAAAATAGTTCCAGTAGTTTTGTTTTTGGCTTTAACAGCAGTCACGACTTGTCCATCGCCAAGAACCTCAACCGTGTCGTGATTCATTAAAATAGTTATATTTTCTGTTTTGCGGACACGAGCTTCCATAATTTTTGAAGCTCTAAATTTATCACTTCGAACAAGCATGGTTACTTTTTTGCATAATTTTGATAAATAATGTGCTTCTTCACATGCAGAATCTCCTGCACCAACAATTACCACTTCTTGATTTCTGTAAAAAAAGCCATCACAAACCGCACAAGCAGATACACCACCACCGGTTTGTAAATAATGTTGTTCTGAGGGTATTCCTAAATATTTGGCCGTTGCACCTGTAGAAATTATTACAGTTTCAGCATGAATTTCTTTGGAGTCATTAATCCAAACTTTATGAATGCTACCAGAAAAATCAACTTTAGTAACCCAACCATCACGAACATCAGTCCCAAAACGTTGCGCTTGCGCTTGTATACCAACCATCATTTCTGGGCCAGTTATTCCTTCAGGATTTCCAGGCCAATTTTCCACTTCATTGGTTGTTGTAAGTTGTCCACCAGGTTGCGTTCCTTGATATAAAACAGGGTTCATATTAGCTCTAGCCGCATAAATTGCTGCAGTATATCCTGCAGGACCAGAACCTATAATTAAGCATTTTACTTTTTCAATTGTATCTGACATATTTTGTTTTTTAATTTTGGTTGCAAAGGTAAACTTTTAAGTGAAATATATATTTGGATTGTAATTAGTAAATGTAATATTTGAATAAAAAATAGTATAAAATTTCATGAAATGAAAAAAGACTATCAACGGATAGTCTTTTTGTCGGGGTGGCAGGATTCGAACCTGCGGCCTCCTGCTCCCAAAGCAGGCGCGATAACCGGGCTACGCTACACCCCGAAAACAAGAGTGCAAATATAGAATTATTAATTAGCAATCAAAAGCTTTTTACTTTTTTTCACAGTCATGTAATATTTCAACAATCACCCATCTCTTTTTTCTTAATTCTATTTTCTTTTCTCTTCAAACTTCCGATATAATTGCTATTTTTGTTATAAATTTAACAATCACTGTAACTATGTTAATTATAGGTATTGCTGGTGGTACAGGTAGCGGTAAAACTACTGTTGTTCATCAAATCATGAATGAATTACCCGAAACAGAAGTAGGTGTTTTGTCTCAAGACGCTTACTACAAAGAAAATGATAATTTAAGTTTTGAAGAAAGAGCATTAGTTAATTTTGACCATCCTCGAGCCATTGATTTTGAACTTTTGGTTCAGCATCTCAAAGATTTAAAAGAAGGAAAAATAATAGAACAACCCGTTTATTCTTTTATAACCCACAATCGAACCGATGACACTATCATAACGCATCCAAGAAAAGTGATGATTGTGGAAGGAATTTTGATTTTGACTAATCCCGAATTACGTGATTTATTTGACATAAAAGTTTTTGTTCATGCCGATTCTGATGAGCGATTAATTAGGAGATTAAAAAGAGATATTGCCGAGCGTGGTCGCGATATGGAAGAAGTTTTAAACCGTTACCAAACGACATTAAAACCAATGCACCAACAATTCATTGAACCTACCAAAGCTTTTGCCGATATTATTATCCCTAATGACAAATACAATACCGTAGCCATTGATGTAGTTAGGGCGGTTATCAATCAAAGAATTACTTAAAATAGAATTTATGAGTTTTTTAAAAAATCTAACAGACACCTATCCTATTTTGAAAATTCTTGGAAATAGATATGTCATTGTGTTAGCTTTTTTTATCGTTTGGATGCTTTTTTTAGACAATACTTCTTATATGGAACAACGCATTTTAAACAAGCAGTTAAATGAACTTGAAGATAACAAAAAGTATTATCAAAATGAGATTAAAAAAGATGATGAAAATATCAAACTTCTCAAAAATCCTGACCAGATAGAAAAATATGCTCGCGAGAAATATTATATGAAACGCGACAGTGAAGATATTTACATCATTGAATTTGAAGATGACTCTTTAAACGAAGAACAATCAAAATCAAAATCTTTATAAATAAAAACCATGGCAGAGCATTTATTTGAAGAATTCAATCCTGTGTCTTCCAAACAATGGAAACAACTCATTCAATACGAACTTAAAGGTGCTGATTATAACGATACTTTGGTTTGGGAAAGTCCTGAAGGCATTAAAGTAAAACCATTTTATCATAATGATGAAGATATAGTAAAATTTGACATCAACACTACAAAAAATAGTTTTTCCATTCTGCAAAACATCTACGTACACGATGTTGCCTTATCCAACAAAAGAGCTTTCGATACATTAAATCGCGGTGCCGATAGTATTCGATTTACAATAGAAAAGGATACTGTTTCTATTGAAGATTTAATGGATAAACTTCCTTTAAAAAATACACAGTATTTTTTTTATTTGCCATTCCTTTCCATTGATTTCGTCAATAAAATCAATGCGTTTGTTACCAAAAATCATGCTAAATGTCACATTCAAATTGATCCTATTGGACAATTAGCTAAAGATGGAAATTGGTTTGATAACTTAGATAAAGATTTTGAAAAACTGAATACAATTAGCAACAAAATTTCTATTCCTTTTTTAACTATAAATAGCGGAATTTACCAAAACGCAGGTGCCAATATGGTCCAACAATTAGCGTATACTTTGGCCCATGTAAACGAATACTTCAATAGAATTCAAAATATAAATCAAGCTATTACTATTGAAGTTTCTGTTGGAACCAATTACTTTTTTGAAATTGCCAAACTTCGAGCTCTACGTTTATTGTTCAAAACTTTGGCAAAAGAATATAATCATAACTTAGATTGTCACATTATTTTAACTCCAACAAAACGAAACAAAACATTATACGATTACAACGTAAATATGTTGCGAACCACAACCGAATGCATGTCGGCAATTTTGGGCGGAGCCAATAGTATTGCCAATCTTCCTTATGATTCTTTGTACCACAAGGACAATGAATTTGGTGATCGAATCGCTAGAAATCAATTGTTGATTTTAAAACACGAAAGCTATTTTGACAAAGTCAATAATCCAGCTGATGGTGCTTATTATATTGAAAACCTAACTGAGCAATTGGCCGAAAAAGCATTACTATTATTTAAAGAAATTGAAGCTAATGGTGGTTTCATCACTCAATTAATCGAAGGCAACATTCAAAAGAAAATCAGTGAAAGTGCCACCAAAGAACAGGAACTGTTTGACAGTGGAAAAGAAAATTTATTAGGAACCAACAAATATCCAAACAAAAACGATAGCATGAAAAACGATTTGGAATTGTACCCTTTTGTCAAACAAAATCCTCGCAAAACGTTAATTACACCGATTATAGAAAAGCGATTGGCTGAGAAATTAGAACAAGAGCGATTAGCATCAGAATAATTCATAACTTTATCAAAAAGAAACTATGGAAGCGATAAGACAAACTGTTAAAGTTAAAAACCATACCATTAATATTATTTTACCTGAAGATTTTAATGCCGATTTAGTGGATGTAATTATATTGCCATCTCAAAATAATGAGTATTCAATTCCACAATGGCAAATTAATGAAGTTAGAGAAAGAACTCTTGAATTTTTCAAAAACCCATCTATAGCTTTAGATTTTGATGATGTTATGAAAGATTTAGAAAATGATTTATAAGTTAAAAATATTTCCAAAAGCTAAATCTGATTTAAGTGAAATTTCATCTTGGTATGAAGATATTCAAAAGGGATTAGGCAAGAGATTTTTAAAAAATGTAAGCTTAGAAATGAAAGTTGTAAAAAGCAATCCGATTTCATTTCAGATAAGATATGATACGACAAGAGTTGTTTTAATTAAAAAATTTCCTTATTTAATTCATTATGAAATTATTGACAATGAAATTTTAATAAAAGCAGTAATTCACACGTCAAGAGATACTAAAAACTGGAAAAATAAAACCGATTATTAAATTGAGAAAAAACATCCAACATTTAAAGCTAGAAGTCGGAAGTCAGAAGTCAGAAGTTTCTGGAAATGACCATTTTTTAACCGCTGAAAATATTGAGATCAAATCCAACTATTCAAAAGAAGATATAGTTGGGTTGGAACATATCGGTTTCGGTGCTGGCTTTGCCCCTAACCTACGCGGTCCTTATGCCACGATGTATGTTCGTCGTCCTTGGACCATCCGTCAATATGCGGGATTTTCTACTGCCGAAGAAAGTAACGCATTTTATAGAAGAAATTTAGGAGCTGGACAAAAAGGATTGTCTGTAGCATTCGATTTAGCTACACATAGAGGTTACGACTCTGATCACGAACGTGTTTTTGGCGATGTAGGAAAAGCGGGGGTTGCTATCGATTCCGTAGAGGACATGAAAATTCTTTTCGACCAAATTCCATTGGGCGAAATGTCGGTTTCCATGACCATGAATGGTGCGGTTTTACCCATTATGGCTTTTTATATTGTAGCTGCCGAAGAACAAGGTGTTGCTCCAGAATTACTTTCGGGAACGATACAAAACGATATTTTGAAGGAGTTTATGGTGCGCAATACCTATATCTATCCACCAACGCCTTCCATGAAAATCATTGCTGATATTTTTAAATACACCAGCAAAAAAATGCCAAAATTCAACTCAATTTCTATCTCGGGATATCACATGCAAGAAGCGGGAGCCACTGCCGATATTGAATTGGCTTACACCCTAGCCGATGGTTTAGAATACATTCGAACTGGCTTATCAACAGGAATGAAAATCGATGAATTCGCACCTCGCCTATCTTTTTTCTGGGCAATTGGGATGAATCATTTTATGGAAATTGCCAAAATGCGAGCAGGTAGAATGTTGTGGGCAAAATTATTAAAACAGTTCAATCCAAAAGATGAAAAATCCCTAGTGCTTCGAACCCATTGCCAAACTTCGGGTTGGAGTTTAACCGAACAAGATCCCTTTAATAATGTGGCTCGAACTACAATTGAAGCAGCAGCAGCGGTATTTGGAGGAACTCAATCGTTACACACCAACGCGTTAGACGAAGCAATTGCTTTACCAACCGATTTCTCAGCTCGAATTGCCCGAAATACTCAAATATTTTTACAGGAAGAAACTAAAATTTGCAAAACTGTTGATCCTTGGGCTGGCAGTTATTATGTAGAAAGTTTGACAAACGAAATTGCGCAAAACGCTTGGAAATTAATTGAAGAAGTAGAAGAACTAGGTGGCATGACGAAAGCCATAGAAGCCGGAATTCCAAAATTACGTATCGAAGAAGCAGCAGCAAGAAAACAAGCTCGAATTGACAGTGGTAAAGATATTATTGTAGGCGTCAACAAATACCGCTTGGACAAAGAAGATCCATTACAAATTTTAGATGTTGATAACGATATGGTGCGCAAGCAACAAATTGAGCGTTTAACCCAAATAAAAGCCACTCGAAACAACACAAAAGTTGCCGAATGTTTGACAAAATTAACTGCTTCTGCAAAGAAGTCAACGGAAAACACTACAGATTCTAATAGTCATCTGAATGACAATTTATTATCTTTGGCTGTAGAAGCAGCACGAAATAGAGCCACATTGGGTGAAATTAGTGATGCTTTGGAAGTAGTTTTCGGAAGATATAAAGCACAAATTAAAAGTTTTAGCGGCGTGTATAGTAAAGAAATCAAGAATGATGAGAGTTTTGAAAAGGCAAAACAATTAGCCGACGCTTTTGCTAAGAAAGATGGTCGTCGTCCTAGAATTATGATTGCCAAAATGGGACAGGACGGACATGATCGGGGTGCTAAAGTAGTTGCAACCGGTTATGCCGACGTAGGTTTTGATGTAGACATTGGACCATTATTTCAAACTCCAGCAGAAGCTGCCAAACAAGCTGTAGAAAATGATGTGCACATTCTTGGCGTTTCCTCATTGGCAGCCGGACATAAAAAATTAGTTCCACAAGTCATTGAAGAATTAAAAAAATTCGGACGCGAAGATATGATGGTGATTGTTGGCGGCGTAATTCCTGCCCAAGATTACCAGTTCCTTTTTGATGCTGGTGCTGTTGCTGTATTTGGTCCTGGAACAAAAATTAGTGAAGCAGCTATAACTATTTTGGAAGTGCTATTAGCAGAATAAAAATATTAAAAATTAGTTTAAACAAAAACAAATTTTATTATCTTTAACATTTGTAAAACTTTGTAAGTAATCTAAAATTAGTATTAATCTATCTCTATTATTATGAAAAACAAAATTTTTAAAAGGATGATTTTATGTTCATTAACTATTCTTTTTATTGCCTGTCAACCCAAAAAAGAAGAACCAATTGGAATAGATAAAGAACAAATTAAAAACGAAATACAAGCCATCGAAAACAAGATGGCAGAAATGTTTAATGATCGAAATGTAAATGCGTCTCATTACTATGATGTAAATGCCGTAAGTTTTTCTCAAAACAAACCACCAATTGTTGGAAGATTTGATATCGAGAAATCTATTAAAGAAGACCTAGCTGGTTTTCCAAAAGGATACCAAATTGCGTTTGTAGTAAATGAAATTTTTCCTTCCTCTGATGGAATACAAGTGGTGGAAATAGGTAACTATAGAGTTTCAGACTCAACAAGCACAGCTTTGTATACTGGAAATTATATTGCTGTTTTTGAAAAAATAGATGGTAAATATCTTTGCGTTAGAGATATGTCTGCATCAGATAGAAGATTAGAAAGTAAGGAAGAAGCAGAAAAAGAAAAAAAATAATTTAAAAAGCAAATATTCTTTTTACTAAAAAAAGCATCTCTAAAATGAGGTGCTTTTTTTGTTCCAAATTAATAAAAATAGTACTTTTAAAACCAATTACAATATATGTCTAAACTTCCACATATTGGCACAAGCATTTTTACCGTAATGTCGCAAATGGCTTCAGAACATAATGCTATCAATCTTTCGCAAGGTTTTCCCAATTTTCCAGTTGACGAAAGATTGACCTCAATTCTTACTGGTTTAGCCAAAGAAAATATTCATCAATACACTCCCATGAGTGGTTTGCCTTCACTTTTGGAAAAAATAACCAATCTGACAAATCAATCTTATCAGAGAATTATTTCACCGAAAGAAGAAATTCTAATTACTGCTGGTGCTACCGAAGGAATTTTTGCCACCATTCAAGCTTTGGTAAAAACAAACGACGAAGTAATTATCCTTGACCCCTGTTACGACTGCTATGAAGCCCCTATTTTATTAAGTAATGCCAAACCTATTCGGATTTCACTTAGTGATGATTTTACGCCCAATTGGGAAAAAATAGCTAATGCTACCAATAAAAATACCAAACTCATTATTATCAACAATCCGCATAATCCAACTGGAAAAACATGGACAGAGAATGATTTTTTACAACTAGAAAAATTAGTGGATGCCTACCCTAACCTACACGTACTTTCGGATGAAGTATATGAATACATCACTTTTGAACAAAAACATATTTCGGTGCATCATCGTCCTAAACTTTGGGAGAAAAGCATTATCATTGGCTCTTTCGGAAAATCATTTCATATTACGGGTTGGAAAGTCGGCTATGTTATTGCTCCCGAAAACTTAATGATAGAAATTAAAAAAGTACATCAGTTCTTGGTTTTTAGCGTTAGCAGTATTGCTCAACATGCCATCAATGAATATATCAATTTGGTCGATGTGAATGCCATTGGAAAGTTTTACCAACAAAAAAGAGATTTCTTCCAAAACCTACTTAAAGACACTAAATTGAAACTTATGCCTTGCGAAGGCACCTATTTTCAAGTGGCTTCTTATGCTTCAATTTCAAATGAAAATGATATAGATTTCACCAAACGATTGGTTACCGAATTTGGTGTGGCAACTATCCCTATTTCAACTTTTTATGCCAATAATAAAGACAATAAATACATACGATTTTGCTTTGCCAAAGACGATAAAACCTTGATACAAGCCGCAGAACGATTGCGAAAATTATAATTAAAATTATATCTTTACTAAAAAATAAAACTTATGAATTTTTCAGCAAAAATGCTTCGTGATAATGCTTTATCAGACAAAGTAATAGTAGTAACTGGTGGCGGAAGTGGCTTGGGCAAAGCCATGACCCAATATTTTTTAGAACTTGGTGCCAAAGTGGCCATCACTTCTAGAGATTTAGAAAAATTAAAAATCACCTCATCGGAACTCGAAAAACAAACGGGTGGAAAATGCCTCCCTATTCAGTGTGATGTTCGTCATTATGACCAAGTAGAAGCTATGCTTGCCGAAGTATTAAAAACCTTTGGTAAAGTTGATGTTTTACTGAACAATGCCGCTGGAAACTTCATCTCACCTACCGAAAGATTATCGGCCAATGCCTTTGATACCATTATTGATATTGTCCTGAAAGGTTCCAAAAACTGTACTTTGGCTTTCGGAAAACATTGGATAGCAACCAAACAAACCAACTGCAATGTTTTGAATATCGTGACTACCTATGCTTGGACAGGTTCGGGTTATGTAGTACCAAGTGCTACAGCCAAAGCTGGAGTATTAGCGATGACGAGAAGTTTGGCGGTAGAATGGGCAAAATATGGTATTCGAATGAACGCCATTGCTCCTGGACCATTTCCTACCAAAGGCGCTTGGGACCGATTATTACCCGGCGATTTAGCCGAAAAATTTGACATGGCGAAAAAAGTGCCGTTACGAAGAGTTGGTGACCATCAAGAATTAGCCAATTTGGCTGCCTATTTAGTTTCCGATTTCTCTGCCTATATCAATGGTGAAGTGATTGTTATTGATGGTGGCGAATGGTTGCAAGGCGCGGGACAATTTAATATCCTTGAAAAAATCCCTCAGGAAATGTGGGATATGCTGGAAGTAATGATTAAGAATAAAGGGAATAAATAGTTTTTTTGGTTTCGGGTTACAAGTTGCGAGTTTAAAAAACTTCAAAATCTTTACAATCAATTGACAACTCGAAACCTTTAACTCGTAACTCGTAAATTTACCACATTGTTAACAAAATTCCGTTGGCAAAGCCATAAATAATTGTATTTTTACGGCTCAAAATCTACAAAAAATAAATGGGTAAAATCATTGCTATTGCCAATCAAAAAGGCGGTGTTGGGAAGACAACCACTTCGGTTAATCTTGCAGCATCACTGGGAGTTTTAGAAAAAAGAGTGTTATTAATTGATGCAGATCCACAAGCCAATGCAAGTTCGGGATTGGGCATTGATGTGGAAAATGTTACCATTGGTACTTATCAGATTTTAGAACATAGTAATATTCCCGAAGAGGCCATTATTGCTTGTTCTTCACCCAATGTTTGGGTAATTCCAGCGCATATTGATTTGGTTGCGATAGAAATTGAATTAGTAGATAAAGAAAACCGCGAATACATGCTCAAACAAGCATTGGAAACCATCAAAGACCAATACGATTATATCATTATTGATTGCGCACCATCATTGGGTTTACTAACCTTAAATGCTTTAACCGCTGCCGATAGTGTTCTAATTCCAATTCAATGTGAATACTTTGCTCTGGAAGGTTTGGGCAAATTATTAAACACGATTAAAAGTGTACAAAGAATTCACAACGCCGATTTAGATATTGAAGGTCTTTTACTAACCATGTTTGACTCGCGTTTGCGTTTGTCGAATCAAGTGGTGGAAGAAGTGCAAAAACACTTCAACGATATGGTTTTCAAAACTATTATTCAACGAAATGTAAAATTGAGCGAAGCGCCAAGTTTTGGAGAAAGTATTATTAACTTTGACGCAACAAGCCGAGGTGCTTCAAATTACTTAAGTTTGGCACAAGAAATTATCAAAAAAAACAGCAAATAAGCCATGGCAAAAGCGATACAAAAACAAGCGTTAGGAAGAGGATTATCTGCTCTATTAAAAGATCCTGAAAATGATATTAAATCCATAGGTGATAAAAATGCCGATAAAGTTGTTGGGAATATCATCGAACTAGATATTGATGCGATTGAAATTAATCCGTTTCAACCGAGAACAAATTTCAATGAAGATTCATTACAAGAATTAGCTTCTTCCATCAAAGAATTAGGAGTTATACAACCCATTACTGTACGAAAATTGGATTTCAACAAATACCAATTAATATCAGGAGAAAGACGTTTGCGTGCTTCTAGATTAATTGGACTTGCTACTGTTCCAGCTTACATTAGAATTGCCAATGACAATGATTCATTAATCATGGCATTAGTAGAAAACATACAACGTCATGACTTAGACCCTATAGAAATTGCGCTTTCTTACCAAAGATTAATTGACGAAATCCAACTGACACAAGAACAAATGAGCGATAGAGTTGGAAAAAAACGTTCAACTATTGCTAACTATCTTCGATTGTTGAAATTAGACCCGATTATCCAAACCGGAATTCGTGATGGTTTTATCAGCATGGGTCATGGTCGCGCCATTATCAATATCGATAACCAAGAGGTTCAAACCGATATTTACCAAAAAATAGTCAGTCAAAATCTATCTGTTCGTGAAACAGAAGCTTTAGTAAAAAATTATCAAGACAGTATAAAACCTACTCCAGCTAAAGCTAAAAAAAACACTACTTTTACTATTGATGATGAGCAAAAGAAGGCGTTTGGAAATTTCTTTGGTACCAAAATAGACGTAAAAGTAGCTGGAAATGGAAAAGGGAAAATCACCATTCCATTTCATTCGGAGGAAGATTTTAACCGCATTATCAAATTAATAAAAGGTTAGTGAATAGGTTACTTTACATAGCTCTATTTTTTATTCTATTTGGAAATCAAAATGTTTTTTCTCAAGAAATCGGCGATGTTATCATTGCAAAAGACACCACAAAACTTCAAGAAATAGATCCACTAAGACCCTCCAAAGCGGCGTTTTATTCAGCCATTTTACCTGGATTGGGCCAAGCATATAATAAAAAATACTGGAAAATACCTCTAGTTTACGGAGCTATTGGAACTAGTATGTATTTTTATTTGGATAACAATAAAAAATACCATAGTTACCGTGATGCTTATAAAAAGAGATTACTCGGACTTCAAGATGAATATGATTACCTTGATGACTCAAGACTAATAGCAGCACAACGATTTTACCAACGAAATAGAGATTTATCTTTATTGGTGACCATCGCTTTTTACGTTTTAAACATTGTGGATGCCAATGTTGATGCCCATTTAACTCAATTCAATGTAAGTGAAAAATTATCACTCGCACCCGATATTTATCAAAATGAATTTACGGCAAAACCGAACATAGGTCTAACTTTTAATTACAAATTCTAAATGAAAATAGCTTTATTAGGATATGGTAAAATGGGTAAAGTGATTGAAAGAATTGCTTTGGAAAGAGGACACGAAATTGTTCTGAGAAAAGACGACACCAATACTTTTGAAGGACTATTATCTGCCGATGTTGCTATTGATTTTAGTGTTCCTAATGCAGCTGTAAGCAATATCTCTGCCTGTTTTAATGCTGGAATTCCTATTGTTTCGGGAACTACAGGTTGGCTAGAAAATTATCATGAAATGGTTTCACTTTGCGAAGAAAAAAATGCCGCCTTTCTTTATGGTTCCAATTTTAGTTTGGGTGTAAATTTGTTTTTTGAATTGAACGATTATCTGGCTAAAATAATGTCGAAGTTCAAAGAATATAAGGTTTCTATGGAAGAAATTCATCACACCGAAAAACTTGACAAACCCAGCGGAACCGCTATTTCATTGGCGAATGCGGTTATCAATCATTCCGATAAAAACAATTGGGCTATCGAAAACCCAAAAGAAGATGATTTGTTTATTGACGTCAAACGAATTGAAAATGTGCCAGGAACACATACTGTTACTTACAATTCTGAAGTGGATTTTATTGAAATCAAACATGTGGCTCACAATCGAGAGGGATTTGCTTTAGGTGCTGTCGTTGCTGCCGAATGGATTATTGGTAAAAAAGGTGTTTTTTCGATGAAGGATGTACTTGATTTAAATTCCAAATAACAAATTCCAAATAACAAAAACTGTAACAAATTTTATCATAAACAAACTTATACACTTATAACCTTTTAAAAATAACATCATGACAACATATCACTGGATTATATTTTTCCTTATAGTGCAACTAATTCACGGATTAGGAACATGGAAATTATATGAAAAAGCAGGAAGAAAAAGATGGGAAGCTTTTGTTCCTATATACAATTCCATCGTATTAATGAAAATCATCAATCGACCAACATGGTGGACCGTTTTATTGTTTATTCCTATTATCAACTTAATAATGTTTCCGGTGGTTTGGGTAGAAACATTACGAAGTTTTGGCAAAAACTCAACAATGGATACACTTTTAGGAATTTTTACTTTTGGATTTTATATCTATTATATCAACTATACTCAAGACGTAACTCTCATTACCGATAGAAGTTTAATGGCTAGAACCAAAACTGGCGACACAATTAGCTCTTTGCTTTTTGCGATTGTTGTGGCTACTTTGGTGCATACTTATGTGATGCAACCGTATACCATTCCAACTTCCTCATTGGAAAAATCATTATTGGTTGGTGATTTTCTTTTTGTGAGTAAATTTCATTATGGCGCTAGAACACCTATGACAACTGTAGCTGCACCAATGGTTCATGACACACTGCCATTAGTTAAAATAAAATCCTATTCCAGTTGGCCTCAACTACCCTATTTTAGATTTCCTGGTTTTCAAAAAATTCAGAAAAATGATATTGTTGTTTTCAACTGGCCAGCAGACACAGTTTACAAGTTCTTTGACACTTCAGGAAGAAGTATTTTAAAACCTATTGACAAGAAATCAAACTATGTAAAACGTTGTCAAGGAACACCAGGCGATTCTTTGCAAATCAAAAACGGAACAGTATATATTAATGGAAAGGAATTAATTTTACCTGAAAGAGCAAAAACGCAGTATTCCTATTTTGTAACTTATGATATGAATGTGCCTATTGATTTTGAATTTTTATTAAAAGATATTGGTTCTACAGATGGTGCAGGATTTAAAAATGAAGCTCGAGACACTTTATATTTAAGAGCGTTGACAGCCGAAGGTGCTAACCGTTTGCGAAATGTTCCGGGAATAAAATCAGTGACACAAGCGATTTCAAAAGAAGGTGAAAGTAATATCTTTAGTCATAATCCAAATTGGAATAGTGACAACTTTGGCCCTATTTACATTCCAGAAGCCGGAAAAACAGTAGCCTTAAATCTTCAAACACTACCATTTTATAAGAGAATTATTTCGGTTTATGAAAAACATGATTTAAAGGTTGTTGGAAATGATATTTACATTAATGATAAAAAAGTGACTTCCTATACGTTCCAAAAAAATTACTATTGGATGATGGGAGATAACAGAAACAATTCAGAAGATAGTCGCTATTGGGGGTATGTTCCCGATGATCATATCGTAGGGAAACCTGTTTTTATTTGGATGAGTTGGGATACAAACGGAAAAGGTATCAACAAAATTCGTTGGGACAGATTATTTACAACTGTAAGTGGCGATGGTCAACCTCAATCCTACTTTAAGTATTTCCTTGGTTTACTGGTATTGTATTTTGTGGGGGAATATTTTTGGAAAAAGAGAAAAGCAAGTAAAGTTTAAATGTTTATAGTTTAAGAGTTTAAAGTTGTTTAAAAGTTTAAAGTTGTTTAAAAGTTTAAATTGTTGAATGTTACCGTAAAACAACCTTAAACCATATCAAACAACTTTAAACCATTTTAAACAAACCGAAATGAACCTTTTAATCCATCCCTCCTACTTTCCCTCTATCAGTCATTTTGTGGCCATTGCACAAAGTGGCTTAGTGACTTTTGAAATGGATGATCATTTTCAAAAACAAACCAATAGGAACCGAATGTATATTTACAGTCCGAATGGTGTTCAGTTGCTCAATATTCCTATCAAACATTCCAAAACAGGGCATCAAAAAACGAAAGATGTCAAACTTGAAACGGCTTTTGATTGGCAAAAGCAACATTTCAAATCGCTTGAGGCGGCTTATAGAACTTCTCCTTTCTTTGAATATTTTGAAGATGCTATTCTGCCCATTTTTCAAAAGAAACATACTTTTTTGATGGACTTAAACCTAGAAACTATGTCGGTAGTTTCTAAGTGTTTGGGTTTGGATTTTGACTATACTGAAACAACTGAATATTTTCACGAAGTGGCTCATAAAAAGGATTTGCGCTACTTGGTGAATGGAAAAAAAGATACTTCAACTTTTGAAAAATACACTCAAGTTTTTGGTGAAAAGCACGGTTATCTGAATAATCTCTCTATTTTGGATTTGTTGTTTAACGAAGGGAGGCATGCTTTGGCGTATTTGAAGCGGCAGGAATTTACTACTCTATAAAAGAAAGCCGTGTCATTATAGGAAAATGGTCGGAGTTTTCAAACTGGGAAAAGCTGGTAAAACTTTTTACTTTCATTTTCTTTTCGGCAAAGATGTAATCAATTCGTGCTGGATAATATTTAAACTTATATGTTTGACCAAAACCAGTTCCGGCTTCTTCAAAACAATCGTTTAAATCGGATTTGATGTTTCTGTAAACGTACGAAAACGGACTATTATTCATATCGCCACATATAATAATAGGATAATGACACTCCTTTTTATGCTTGACTAAAATCTCTGCTTGATGCTCTTGTGTTTTAAAAGCGTCTCGAATTCTACCAAAAAGCAGTTGGGATTTACTTTGGTCAATTACATCGACATTATCTTCAATTTCATTAACATCAGGGGAAATTTTTATCGATTGCAAATGAATATTGTACACTCTGATGGTGTCTTTCCCTTTTCGAATATCGGCATAAATTATATTATTTCCGGCTTCGGGAATTTTAAAATCCCCTTGATTAAAAATTGGAAATTTAGAGAAAATGGCCTGACCCGTTTTGATTTTTTTGCCCGACATAAATATGGCTTTGTATTTGTAGACTCTCAAATCAACTTTGGCATTTTCGGAATATTCTTGTATGCACAAAATATCTGGATTTTGTTCGTTGATAAAAGTCAAAATAGTTTCGCCAACATTTTCATCGGGAATCCATTTAAAAATATTAAACAGTCGAACATTGTAGCTCATCACTGTGAAATCCTTTTCCTCTTCAGCTGAATTGGTTGAGGAAAATTTATAAAACTTATTGATGAAAGTTATTCCGAGTAACAATACCATTCCCGAAAGGATAACTTGTCGTTTCAGTTGAAGCAACCAATAGAGAAAAAACAAGCCGTTTAAAATGAGAAACAAAGGCAAAATTAAGGTCAAAACCGAAAGTAATGGAAATAATTTTGGTGCCAAAAATGGTAACACATAAGCAATAAAAGTCAATACAGTCAACACTATATTGAATGCGAATACCACTTTATTAAACCACGACAATTTTTTCAAAAAAAATTACAATTTAAAAATTACAAATTCCAATATAAAAAAACTAAACAAATATGCAAAGAATAAAACTACTTGCCAGTCCTAAAAAGAAACTCTTTCTCTTCTGTGGTCAAGCTGTCATAACCCGATTTGCTGATTTTATCTAAGATTTCGTCAATTTGTTGCTGCGTTTTATCTTTGGTAACAATTTTACTATTTCTTTTTTCAATAGGTTTTTTGGAATTTACGTGAACTCTTTTGAAGGTTGTTGCTTTTTTTGTGCTGAACAATGAAACGAAGAATTCTATAACTGAGCTTACTATACGGCTTAAATCAGTTCCATTTTGTAATAACTTAATGTAAATATAACCAAAAAAAGCTCCGCTCAAATGTGCAATGTGTCCGCCAGTATTGTCTATTTGAATTTGCAATAAATCTAAGATAAGCAACACAGCAGTAATGTGCCATAGTTTTACATTTCCAATTAATAGTAAACGTAATTCCATTAAGGGTTGATAAGTAGTAGTGGCAACCAACAATGCCATAACAGCTGCCGAAGCACCAACCATCATTGAAGATTTTCCTAGTAAATAAAAACTCAAGACATAAACCAATCCTGCAAAAATAGCACTCAAAATATACAATCCTAGATATTGTTTTTGGGTAAAAAAGGTTAAAAACAGTCTACTCGTGAAGTTTAAAACCATCATATTAAAAAACAAATGCAAAAATCCGTAATGAAAAAAAGCATACGTCAATAATGTCCATGGTCTAGTCAAAACAACAGTTGGCTCAGATGAAACGGCCAACCAATTGGGATAATCAAAAACGCCCAACTTAAATTGGTAAAATAAAGGTATGGATATCAAAAAGATACCCACATTCCAATAAATCATTTTATTGGCTATGCCGCCTATTCTGTATTGTAATTTTAGATCTTCAATGATACTCATACTAAATTTTAAAACTATTTGTTTATTAAACCACAAAGGGCACTAAGTTTTGCACGATGCTCACAAAGTTTAAGAAAAAATTGTGGACTTTGTGGCTACTTTGTGTGCTTAGTGGTTAAATTTAATCCCACCTATTTTTATTAAACGAATTTTTCTTCCAATACCACATCATTAAAAACCCGCACAAAGCACCACCAATATGAGCAAAGTGAGCAATTCCCGTTCCGCCATTACCAAAAAGTGAGTTGCCTTTAAATCCTAAAAATAAATCAATGGCGATAATTCCAGGTACAAAATACTTGGCTTTTATCGGAACTGGAATAAATAATAAAGCCAACTCAGCATTGGGAAACATAAACGCAAAAGCTGTCAACAATCCATAAATAGCACCAGAAGCTCCAAGAGATGGTGTATTGAAAGAAAAATACAATTCCTCAATAGTTGATAATGGAACCAATTCCAATACTTTATCATTATACTTCCCTTCTTTTATTATAGCAGTTATAATATCTTGTGGAATATTTACACTTTGCAAAGCTTCTAAAGCATGTTGATATTCTAAATAATTTACGCCAACATGCAATAAAGCCGCACCCAATCCGCAGGAAATATAAAAGAAAATAAACTTTTTTGCTCCCCAAAAATGCTCCAAAGCACTACCAAAAGAAACCAAAGCAAACATATTAAATACAATATGCATTAAATTGGGCATTGGCGCATGCATAAACATACTAGTGAGTGGTTGCCAAAATCGGAAATTAGGATTTTGTGGTGGATACATTGAAAATAGTTGATAAACAAAATCGCCATTGATATTGGAACCAATGTAAAATATAATATTGATAATCAGTAACTGCTTAACAGTATTGGTCATTTGCATCATAAGCTGAATTTTTTATCTAAATCTTCCACACTCATCGTGATGAAAGTTGGTTTTTGAAATGGGGACATATTGGGTTCTCTACAAGCAAAAAGATTGTGAACTAAGTTTTCTTGTTCTTTTTCAGTTAAATAGGTTCCTGTTCTTACAGCTAAACTTTTGGCCATTGACTTGGCAATCGTATCATTTTGCGAAAAACTACTATCTGGAATTCCATTTTGTAAATCGGTTAGCAAATCATCCAAAACAATAGAAGCTTTACTTTCAGAAATCGTAACAGGTAAACCTGAAACTAAAATAAAATCGTCTTTAATCTCATCAAAAATAAATCCTAAATTCTCCAATGGCAATTGTAATTCGGTAATTAATTTTATTTCATTGGAAGAAAAATACAGTTCCAAAGGAAACAACAATTGCTGACTTGACGCTTGATTTACCGTCATGCTAGTCAAAAATTCCTCATACAATACACGCTCATGTGCTCGTTTTTGATTAATAATTACCATACCCGATTTTATTGGACTGACAATGTATTTTTTATGAATTTGATAGGTTCTTTTAACTTCTTGTTCCACATCGGTTTCGTCAAATAAAGAAGAAGTAACTGACTCGTTCTCAAAAGTCATTTCAGCAATTTCTTGTCCAGCTTGTTTTAAACCCACATACAAACTTTCCCAACTCGGTTGTGCTTCAGGTTTTTTATAATTTGAGGAAAAGGAAAACGATTTATTGGGTCTGTCCTCAGAAAAAGGATTGAAGTTGCTATCCACTTGAATAGTTGGATAATCCGCTTTTTTATTTTGATATTGATAAGGTGTGTCGAGACTTGGGTCACGGTCAAAATCCAAAACGGGTGCTACATTAAATTGTCCCAAACTGTGTTTGATGGCCGAACGCAAAATAGCGTACAAAGCATGTTCATCGTCAAACTTAATTTCGGTTTTGGTAGGATGAATATTGATGTCAATGGTGTGAGGTGGCACATCGAGATAGAGAAAATAGCTGGGTTGTGCACCGTCTTTGAGCAACCCTTCATATGCTGCCATTACCGCATGATGGAGGTAACCACTTTTGATAAAACGATTATTGACAAAAAAGAATTGTTCTCCTCTATTTTTCTTAGAAAACTCTGGTTTACCAATAAATCCATGAAGATTGACGATTTCGGTTTCTTCTTTTACCGGAACTAATTTCTCATTGGTTTTACCCGAAAAAATAGTCACAATACGTTGTCTGAAATTAGAAATTGGCAAATTGAACATTTCGCTTCCATTGTGATACATCGTGAAATGAATATTGGGATGCGCCAATGCCACGCGCTGGAATTCATCCACAATATGGCGCTGTTCCACTGTTTCCGATTTTAAGAAATTGCGTCGTGCTGGAATATTAAAAAACAAATTCTTAATTGAAAACGATGTTCCTTTTGGCAAAACCGCTGGTTCTTGAGAGACAAACTTACTACCTTCAATAATAATGTGCGTTCCTAATTCTTCTTGGTCTTGTTTGGTTTTCATTTCCACATGTGCAATCGCTGCAATGGAAGCTAATGCTTCACCACGAAAACCTTTAGTATGTATGGAGAATAAATCTTCGGCATGACGGATTTTAGAAGTCGCATGACGCTCAAAACACAAACGCGAATCGGTAACACTCATACCCAAACCATTATCAATAACTTGAACCAATGATTTTCCTGCATCTTTAATAATCAATTTAATGTCTGTCGCTTTGGCATCAACGGCATTCTCTAGTAACTCTTTGACAACAGAAGCGGGTCTTTGCACGACTTCTCCAGCGGCAATTTGGTTGGCAACATGATCGGGAAGTAATTGAATTATGCTCGACATTTATTCTGTTTGTAGTTTATTGTTTTTGGTTTATGAGAAAAAACCAAAGTAAGCAAATTTAAGGAAAAAGTATTGGGATTTGTTGTTAATAATTGCCTAAAAATAAAAAAATCTATTCCGTTTTGAATAGAATGATTGTATAATTAGAAAGCAAATAATCAAATAGTTTATCTCTTCAAATCAGCCATTTTAATAGCGGCAATGGCGGCTTCTGTTCCTTTGTTTCCATGAATTCCGCCACTTCTATCAATGGATTGTTGCTCGTTGTTATCGGTTAGTACACAAAAAATTATAGGAATATCACCCTCAGCATTAAGCATGGCAATACCATTAGTAACTCCTTGGCATACAAAATCAAAATGCATCGTTTCGCCTTTAATTACTGAACCTATAGCTATTATCACATCAAAGTCGCGTGATTTCATCATTTGTTTTGCAGCATAAATCAACTCAAAACTACCAGGAACATTTTGACGTACAATGTTATCGGGCAAAGCGCCACAATCTAATAAAGCAGCTTCGGCACCAGTATACAATCCGTTAGTGATGTGGTCATTCCATTCTGAAACAACAATCCCAAACCGAAAGTCCTTCGCGTTTGGGATCGTGTTTTTATCGTATTGGGATAAGTTTTTGTTTGCCGTAGCCATTTTTTTAAAGTGTTCAGTTATCAGTTGTTAGTGTTCAGCATCTTTTACTGCCAACTAAACACTGAATACTGATAACTATTTATTGTGCTAATCCAATCAATGCATCAATTTGTTGGCTTTCTGGTGAAGCATCATAATTGTCTTTGATGTCAGTGAAATACTTTAAAGCATCGACTTTATTTCCTAATGCTAAAGCAGTTTTACCTGCTTTTAATAAATATCTAGGTCTTGTAAAATCATTTTTACTAGCATCGGCTGCTTTTAAATAAAAATCTAATGCTTCTTTTGACTTGTTTTGTTGAGCATAAGCATCACCAATAGCTCCTTTTGCCAGAGTACTAAGCATAATGTCATCGGAAGAAAATTTCTCTAAACTTGTAACCGCTTCTGCATATTTTCCAGTATTCAAATAAGCTATACCAGCATAGTAATTGGCTAAATTTCCAGCATCTGTTCCTGAGTATTCTTCAGCAATTTTTATTGCACCAAATTTTCCTTCTGAACCTTTTAAAACCAAGTTGTATAATGAATCAGCTTTATTGGCTGTATCATCCACTGCTTTTTGGAAATTTTGTTGAAGCACAAATAATTCTTCTGCACCTTCTTGTTGTTTTGGATCGGCAATGAACTTGTCATAAGCAAAATATCCTACTACAACTACAACCACTGCTAAAAGAGACCCTAAAATAAATTTTTGGTTTTTTGCTATAAAATCTTCTGCTTTGGATGCTGATTGATCGAGAGCATCAAATGCTTTAGCCGTTGTACTGTCTTTTTCATCAACATTTACATTTTCGATGTAATTGTTGTCTAATTTCTCTGCTTTTTCTTTTGGTGCTTTATATCCTCTTTTGTTGTACGTTGCCATCTATCTTTAATTTAGTGTGCGCAAAAATAAAATTTTTATTCATATTTAAAAGCTATTTTTATCGATATTTTTGAATAATTTGCACCTCTTTACTTTGGAAATATGGATTCAGCGCATTGAAATTGCTTTTTTCCTTTACAAGTAAGGAGTTTACACACTAATTTTAAACAAAAGCTAAATTGTTTTTAAAGCGAATTTCAGTACTCAATTACAAAAATTTTTCAGACGCCACATTCGAGTTTGACCACAAGATTAATTGTTTCGTGGGAAAAAATGGCATTGGAAAAACCAATATCCTTGATTCAATCTATCATTTGGCAAATGGAAAAAGTTATTTCAATCCTTTGGCTGTGCAAAATATCAAGCACGGTGAAGAGTTTTTTGTAATTGATGGTGAATTTGAAATCAACAGTCGAATGGAACAAATAGTGTGTAGTTTAAAGAAAGGACAAAAGAAAACCTTAAAACGCAACAGCAAACCATACGAAAAATTCTCTGATCATATTGGCTTTATTCCATTAGTTATTATTTCGCCTGCCGACAGAGATTTGATTGTTGAAGGAAGTGAAACGCGAAGAAAGTTTATTGATAGTGTTATTTCGCAATTAGACAATTCCTACTTACAAAAACTAATTCAATATCAAAAAGTAATTATTCAGCGCAATGCTTTGTTGAAATATTTTGCGTTGAACCATGTTTTTGAAAAAGATACGCTGAGTATTTATAACGAACAGTTAATTTCCTTTGGGCAGACAATTTTTGAAAAAAGAAAAACTTTTTTAACGGATTTTATACCTATTTTCAATAAATACCATCAAGAAATCACCAATTCTGCCGAAACTGTGCAGCTAGTCTATCAAAGTGATTTGTTTGAAAAAGATACGTTCACCTTATTAGAAGAAAACCTCAATAAAGACAGAGCTTTACAATATACTTCAGTTGGGGTTCACAAAGATGATTTGTCTTTTGAAATTGATCATTATCCGATTAAAAAGTTTGGTTCACAAGGGCAACAAAAATCATTTCTCATTGCTTTAAAATTAGCCCAATTTGATTTTGTAAAAAAACGAAGTGGTGAAAAACCCATTTTGCTTTTTGATGATATTTTTGATAAGTTAGATGAATTCCGAGTGAGCAAAATAATTGAAATGGTTAACAATGAAGAGTTCGGGCAATTATTCATTTCGGACACACATCCAGAACGAACCGAAAACATAGTAAAAACAACCCATCAGAGTTATAAAATATTTAACCTTTAGTTTGTTACAAATTTGTAATTTCGCATAAAATTTATACCTATGAATTCGAAAATTATTTCCCTGTCATTGATTTGTTTACTTTTCTTAAGTTGTCAAGGGCAACAAACAAAAACTGTTCAAACGGTGGATGTAACGGCTTTTGCCGAAAAACTAAAAGCAACGGATAAAGCGCAATTATTAGATGTTAGAACTCCTGAAGAATTTAGCTCTGGACATATTGAAAATGCTACTAATGTAAACTGGAATGGTGATGATTTCGTAGCCAAAGCTGAGAACTATGACAAATCAAAACCGGTTTTTGTGTATTGCAAAGTTGGTGGAAGAAGTGCACAAGCGGCCGATAAATTAGCCGAACTGGGTTTTAATGAAGTATATAACCTTGAAGGCGGCATTATGAAATGGAATGCCTCTGGTAATGCAAAGCCATCAGAAAAAATAATAGGAATTTGTGATCAAGAATATGGTGAGCTCATAAAATCAAGTGAACGAGTGATGATTGATTTTAATGCCAAATGGTGTGCGCCTTGTAAAAAAATGAACCCTTATATTTTGAAATTTCAAAGGGAAATGGCAGACAAAATTAAGATTGTCCAATTTGATGCCGATGAAAATAAAACTATTGTTGACCAACTAAAATTAGATGGTTTACCCGTAATTATTGTTTATGAAAAAGGGAAAGAAGTGTGGCGAAATGTGGGCTATATTTCGGAAGAAGAGTTACGCAAACATTTATAATTATGATTACCAAAGAAGCGCTTCAATTTCTTGAAGATTTAATTGCCAATAACAATACTGAATGGATGCATGCCAACAAAAAGAGGTATGACAACTACAAAAAAGACTACCACAATTTTATAGCATCAATTTTAGCCGAGATGAAACCTTTGGACAAATCATTGGAACCCTTGGAAGTGAAAAATTGTACCTTCAGAATAAATCGTGATATTCGCTTTTCAAAAGATAAATCGCCCTATAAAACCAATATGGGTGTTTGGTTTACCCAAAATAAATTTAGAAAAAATAGTCCTGGATATTATATTCATTTCGAAAAAGGAAACTCCTTTATTGCTGGCGGCGTTTGGTGTCCGGAAGCCGATGAATTAAAAAAAATTAGAAAGGAAATTGCTTTTTTCTTCGAAGAGTTAGAAACAATTGTCAATGACAAAACCTTTAAAAAAGAATTTGTAGCCATTACACATGACGAAATAAATTCATTAAAAAATGCTCCAAAAGGATTTGAACCCAATCATCCTGCTATTGAGTTTTTAAAATTGAAAAGTTTTACGGCTTCTCAAAAAATTGATGATGTGCTTTTTACTGATAAAGATTTTAGTAAAATTATAGCCCAAAAATTAATAGCTTTGAAACCGTTGAATGACTTTCTAAACCGAGCTTTAGAGACAGAAGATTAATCTAAAATGGCAAAAAAACGAATTCTATTTCTTGGAGAAACGTATCGTGCAGATGCTATAACTTGGATGAATGGTCTGAAAGAATTTGGCGACTTTGAAATTGTTACTTGGGAACTACAGACTACCAGTACTGGTATTCATCGCATAAAAAGACTTGTTGAATTAACTAGTGCTTTTTTGACCATAAAAAAGATTGCAAAAAGATTCAATGCTGATATGGTGATTGCTGAACGAACGACAAGTTATGGTTTTCTCGCTGCACTCACAGGAATAAAACCAATAGCCATAGCACAACAAGGAATTACTGATCTTTGGCCTCATGAATCGCCTTTGTATTTTTTTAAAAAAATTCTTCAGGATTACGCTTTCAAAAATGCCGATTTAATTCATGCTTGGGGAAAAGTTATGGCCGATCACATGGAAATAAGCAACGTTAACATGTCTAAAGTCTTAATAATGCCAAAAGGTATAGATTTAAAACATTTCAAATTTCAAAACAATCAAAATAAAAATTTCATTGAAGCTATTGTAACTCGATCATTAGAGCCCGAATATAGACATATCAAAATACTTAGAGCTTTTGCTATTCTAAAACAAAAAAATATCCCTTTTCGTCTCAGCATTATTGGAGATGGAAGCATGCGCAGAACACTTGAAAAACTAACAGCTGAATTAAACATCGAACAAGAAGTAATTTTCACTGGACGAGTTCCTAATCCTGAAGTAGCAAAAATGCTACAACAAGCTAATTTTTATATAAGTTTACCATCAACAGAAGGAGTTTCTGCCTCATTATTTGAAGCAATGGCATGTGGTTGCTTTCCCATAGTGACCGATTTACCGGGAAACCGAAGCTGGATAAAAAATCAAGAAAATGGTATTCTTATTTTCAAAAGTAATTTTAAAATTTTAGCCCATGAATTAGAATATGCATGGGAGAGAAACTTATGGAGAGAAGCTGTTACGCATAAAAATAGAAAGTTTGTTGAAGAACATGCCAACTACAATATCAACATGAATACAATTGCCCAAACCTACCACGAATTAATAAACCAAAAATCAATTACCATCTAAGTATGTGTGGAATAAATGGTATTTTAAAATTTAGTCAAGAAAAAGTTGATCAAAATCAACTCTTGAAAATGCGAGATTCTCTTGAGCATCGTGGTCCAGATGATGCAGGATTTTTTGTTCAAGACAATGTAGGACTGGGTCACAGGCGTTTATCAATAATTGACACAAGTGCATCTGGTCATCAACCTTTTATCTCCGAAAATAAAAGATATATTCTGGTTTTTAATGGTGAAATTTATAATTATAAATCATTTTACAGCGAAATTAAAGCAAAAGGTGTAACCATTAAAACAGGTTCAGATACCGAAGTTTTAATGCTGTTGTTTGAACTTTATGGAATGAAATTTCTAAACAGATTGCATGGTATGTTTGCCTTTGCCATTTGGGATACTGTTGACAAAAATTTGATTTTGGCACGAGACAGAATGGGTGTTAAACCTTTGTATTATGCTTTTTATAAAAATGCCATTTACTTTGCCTCTGAACAAAAAGCGCTTTTCACAGCCGGAATTCCCCTAGAAATTTCTGAAAACGGACTAGACGAATATTTTTTTAACCGATTTGTTGCAGGAGAAAACACTTTATACAACAGAGTAAAAAAATTGCTTCCGGGTCATTATATGGTTGTAGAAAAAAATGGTTACACCACTTTTAAAAAATGGTGGGATTTAAAATCTGAAATCGAAAATTATTCCTTGATTAAAAATCCAAAAGAGTGGTTTGAAGAAATTTTCTTCGACTCAGTAAAGTTAAGAATGGTTAGTGATGTTCCCGTTGGTGTTTTATTAAGCGGTGGTTTAGACTCCTGCTCTATTTTGTCCTCATTGTATCATCAAGATTTTAAAAACATCAACACCTTCAATATTGGTTTTGGAGAAGAAGAGCATAACGAGTCTTATCTGGCAAAAAAAATCACTGAAGAATACCATTACAACTTCAGTACCACACAACTCGATAATGAATCTTTATATCAAAACTTGCTAGAATCTACCTATTATCAGGATGAACCTATCATGCACATGAATGAACCACATCTATTGTCAGTGTCGAAAATGGCAAAACCAAAAGTAAAAGTATTACTATCTGGCGAAGGTGCTGACGAACTTATGGGTGGCTATGTGCGCTACAAAGCGCTAAAAAATCCATCATTGCTAAAAGTAGTTTCAGGGTTGAGTTTAATGAAAGAATTTAATAAAAAACCTCGTTATGACAAATTGTTGCGCTATTCCAAAATTGACAACGTAGATGAATTAATCATTTTTAATGGCTCAAATGTTTATCCCGATGACATCAAGTCATTTTATGGAAGAAAAGAAATGCCTTTAAATATTTATCGTCACGAAATTTTAGAAGAAGCTAAAACATTATACCCTAATAATCCACAACGTCAAGCGCTGTATTTTGACCAACACACCTACATGTGTTCACTACTAGACCGAAACGATAGATGCACTATGGGAAGTTCTATTGAATGTCGTGAACCATTTTTGGACTATCGATTGATTGCTGGTTTGGGAAGTTTAGAAGATAAATGGCTCTTTACTGGTAAGAAAGGGAAATTTATTCTCAAAACTACTATGGAGAACAAACTCCCAAAAGAAATAATCGATTTCAAAAAAGTGGGTTTGAGCGCACCTTGGTATAATTATTTAACAAAATACCCAGCATTTAAAGAGGAACTTAATGATTTTGCTATTAGTCCTATTTTTCAAATGAAATTTTTAGAAAATTTGGATGGAAAAAAATTAGTGTCAGAATTGCGTAATGGAAATACCAAATTAATGCCCTATATCATGCCAATTTTTATGTTACACATTTGGTATAAAAACTATTTTAAAAAATTTGTTTAAAAAAACTTTACCTTACTTTTGTGATAAGCCATTTTTAAACTTGTAGTATGACAATCCAATCTAATTTCTCTTTAAAAAAATACAACACTTTCGGAATCGAAGCCAAAGCCAGACACTTTGTAGCCGTGCATTCTGTAACAGAATTGGAAACTATTTTACGAGAAAATTTAAACGAAACCAAATTTATTCTTGGTGGAGGAAGCAATATGCTTTTGACACAAGATATTGATGCTTTGGTTATCCACATTGACTTGAAAGGAAAAAAAATCCTGAAGGAAGATGAGGATTTTGTTTGGATAGAAAGTATGGCAGGCGAAAATTGGCACGAATTGGTACTTTGGACGATTGACCAAAATTTTGGTGGGTTAGAGAATATGTCACTTATTCCAGGAAATGTAGGTACAACGCCAGTGCAGAATATCGGAGCTTATGGAACCGAAATCAAAGACACATTTGTTTCTTGCGAAGCCATGAAAATTGACACTCAAGAGATGAAAACATTTAGTAAAGAAGACTGTCATTTTGGTTACAGAGAAAGTATTTTCAAACACGAAGCAAAAGACCAATTTATCATTACATCTGTAGTTTTTAAATTAACCAAACGCAACCATAAAATTAATATTTCTTATGGCGATATTACGGCTCAATTGGCAAAAAACAATATTCAAATTCCAAATCTCAAAGAGGTATCCAATGCTGTAATTGCAATTCGACAAAGTAAATTGCCTGATCCAAAAGAACTCGGCAACAGCGGAAGTTTTTTTAAAAATCCTATTATTCCAAAAGCTGATTTCGAAAAAATTCATGCATTACATCCCGAAATGCCTCATTACGTTATTTCTGAAACCGAAGTAAAAGTGCCAGCTGGTTGGCTGATTGAAAAAGCAGGTTTCAAAGGAAAACGTTTTGGCGACGCCGGAATTCATAAAAACCAAGCGCTGGTTTTAGTGAATTATGGTAATGCTACTGGTCAAGAAATTCTAAATGTTTCAAAAGACATTCAAGCTACAATATTAAAAGAATTTGGCATTGCTATTGAAGCAGAAGTTAATGTGATTTAAACATGTACATCCCAAAATTCTATAAAAACGAAAACCAAGAAGACATTCAAAACTTCATTCATCAGAATGGCTTTGGCATTTTGGTTAATCAAACCAATGGAAAATTGTGGGCTACGCATATTCCGTTGCTATTGGAGGAAAAAGACGGAAAGCAAATTCTTGTTGGTCATGTCTCCAAACTCAATCCACAAGCGGAAAGTTTTCAAGACAACGATGAAGTTTTAGCCATTTTTTCGGGTGCGCATTCCTATATTTCTTCTTCTTGGTATGACCATGAAAATGTGCCAACTTGGAACTATCTTGCGGTGCATGTTTATGGAAAAGTGGCTATTTACCATCACGAACAAGCTGTAAATTCGTTAAAAAAATTGGTAGATAAATACGAAACAAAGTCTAAAAATCCAATTCGAATAGAAGATTTATCCTCAAAAACGATGCGCGAAGCCAGAGGCATTATTGCCTTTGAAATAGAAATCACTGCTATAGAAGCTCAGAAAAAATTGTCCCAAAACCGTGACGATAAAAATTACAAAAACATCATTTCAGAACTTGAGAAAACCAATGATACTCAAGCTATTGCTATCGCCAATGAAATGAAAAAGAACCGCTAGTAATTTGTTAAAATTACTTTGATTTTTAGCTATAAAACAACTACATTTGCTGACCTTTTTTAAAGACGAAAAAACGTTATGTTATCATCTATTTTCTTTTTATTCATTGCTGTTGTAGTTGTTCAATTCTTATATTACATAGTGATTTTTGGTAAATTTTCTTTTGCAAAACCACAAACCGCTACTCCAAAAAGAATTCCTATTTCAGTCATTGTATGTGCTAAAAACGAAGAGGAAAATGTGAAGAAATTCATTCCACTTTTGGCAGAACAAAACTACCACGAATTCGAAATTGTATTGATTGACGATGCTTCAAGCGACAATACTTTAGAAATTTTTGAAGAATTTGAAAAACAATATTCCAACATTAAACTAGTCAAAGTTGAAAATAATGAGGCATTCTGGGGCAATAAAAAATTTGCTTTGACACTGGGAATTAAAGCAGCAAAATACGAATATCTTCTCTTTACCGATGCGGATTGTTATCCAACTTCAAAAGATTGGATTATGAATATGAGTGCTCAGTTTACGGCACAAAAAACGATTGTTTTAGGTTATGGTAGTTACGAAAAAAAGGGGAATTCATTCTTGAATAAACTTATTCGTTTTGAAACCCTACTAACAGCTACACAATATTTTTCTTGGGCAAAAATTGGTAAACCATATATGGGAGTTGGTCGTAATCTTGCTTATAAAAGGGAAGAATTTTTCAAAGTTCGAGGTTTTATGGATCACATGAAAATTCGTTCTGGTGATGATGATTTGTTCATTAATCAAGCGGCGAATAAAGCAAACACTGCTATTTGTTATTTACCGGAAAGTTTCACTTATTCGAAGCCAAAAACTTCTTTCAAAGAATGGTTCACCCAAAAACGTCGTCACGTTGCTACTGCTAAACATTATAAAATTTTTGATCAAAATCAATTAGCAATATTCTATGTCTCGCAATTGTTATTTCTTTTATTATCGATACTATTGTTAGTTTTCCAATTTCAATGGATAGCGGTTATGAGTATCATTGGTTTTCGCTATATTTTCTCATGGATTAGTTTGGGTTTTGCAGCCGGAAAACTGAAAGAAAAAGACGTAATGTATTGGTTTCCAATCATAGAAATTATTGTAATTTTTACACAGTTAAACATTTTCATTACCAATACTTTCAATAAACCAGTACATTGGAAGTAATCGCCTACATAGAAAAAGCTAAAACTGGCGACCAAGTTGCCTTTACTTTCTTGCTCGACCATTATTGGAATGAAGTGTATGGTTTTATGCTCAAACGAACCGAAAACGAAACCGACTCGGAAGATATTACTATAGAAACTTTCTCTAAAGCTTTTGATAAAATAGCGACTTACAATCCCGAATTCCAATTCAATACGTGGCTAATTGCAATTGCCAAAAATGTGCATATAGACATGCTTCGCAAAAAGAAATCTACTGTTTTTGTGGAAATCACCGATGAAGAAGACCAGCAAGCTTATAATGTTGCCGATAGTTCACCATCGGCCGAAGATGAGTTAATAACTGAACAAAACTTATCGCGATTATTGCAATTCATCAAAGAGTTGAAACCTCATTATCAAGAAGTAATTCAATTGCGTTATTTCCAAGAAATGAGCTATCAAGAAATTGCGGAACAACTCAACGAACCACTGAGCAACGTTAAAATCAAATTACTTCGTGCCAAAAAACTATTGGCAGAAATCATCGAAAGCACTAAATAATTCTACTTTGTTTATCAAAATATACCTTAAAATTCTCAATGTTTTAAGGATAATCCTGTGTTAATTTTAAAATAATTAAAACTCTACATACTATTTGATAAATTCCTGCGTTATATAATTAAATATGCTAGCTTATGTAAAATAGATACTTAACTTTAAAACAATTAATCATGTCAAACGTTAGTATTTATGAAAAAAACTGGATTGATCTAGTTTTCGAAGGCAAAAACAAAGCTTATGGTGCGTATCAGTTACGCCAAGAGAATTCTCGAACTTCACTTTTTGCACTTTTTATTGGTGTATTATTTATCATTTCTGTTTCTGGCTTAGGAATGTTACTGTCATCTTTTAGTAATGAAAAAGTAAGCTGTCCAATTATTCCGATTGGACCAACCATTACACCTATCAAATTAACAGAAATTCCCGTGGTTAAACCAAAACAAGCACAACCACAACGTCAAAAAACAAATCCTGTTGAGCCAACAAAATCATCAAAAATGGTTGTTGCTCCTACGCTACAAGCTACAGTCGATGTTCCAACCAATACACAAAATACCAATGAACCAAAAGCAACGACAGGCACCATTGGCGGAACTGGAACCGAAGTAACTCCAACTGGTACAACTGTAGCTGCAAATCCTATTGACCCAAATCCAACACCTACTGTTTTATTAGATAAATTGCCTGCTTTTCCTGGTGGAATTACTAAATTTTATCAATATGTTGGTACTAATTTTGAAAGACCAACTATAGAAGATGCTGTAGTAGTTACAGTTTTAGTTTCGTTTGTCATTGAAATAGACGGAAGCATAACCGACATCAAAATACTACGAAATCCAGGTTATGGCATGGACAAAGAAGCTATTAGAGTTTTGAAATCCTTAAAAACCAAATGGTCACCAGGTATCTTGAATGGAGAAAAAGTGAGAACGCTTTATACACTTCCCATAAAAGTAAAATCAGAATAAGAACATAACACAGATTGCACAGATTTGTACAGGTTTTATGCTATATGCTAAAAAATAGGTCCTAAATTAATTCGTGTAAATCAGTGTAATCTGTGTTTAAAATTTCCTTTTTTTGTTCATTTCTATTTTAATAACTTTATGAATTATTAGGAAAACATAGTTTCAATTTCGATTTAATATTGGTATTATTGTAATCATTTTGCAATAATGAAGATTACCCTAATCACCTTTTTTTCATCCACACTAATCTATTTTTCTAGTCCAAAAAATAGAGAAAACTATTCCTTTCCTTCTGAAAACAAAAGGGAAGACAGTACTATAATTACATCTTCTTTTCCAGTAAAATTTGGTAAAGTATCGGATGAATACATTAACGAAAAAAGAGCTGTTATAGATTCTTTTTATAATAAATTCATTAATTCTCCCTACTACAGTGGTGGGTTTATTGTGGTTAAAAATGGTCGTGTGCTTTATGAAGATTATAAAGGATATGCTAATGTAAAAACTGGTAAAAAAATTGATGCCTCCACTCCTATTCACTTAGCTTCGGTGAGTAAAGTTTTGACGGCAACAGCCATTTTAAGATTAGTGCAACAAGACAATATCATGTTGGACCAAAAAGTAACCGATTGGCTTCCTAAATTTCCCTATAAGAGCACCACCATCAGAACATTGCTCAACCACAGAAGCGGATTGCAACATTATGCCAACTTTCCCGGATTGATGAAAAAAAGTTGGAATCGCAAAAAAGTGCTGACTAATCAGGATGTTTATAATTTATTGGTGCAGAAAAAATTTCGTTTGGTAACACCAAATGACTCCCGCTTTGATTATTGCAATACCAACTATGTTATTTTAGCGCTAATCATTGAAAAAGCGACTGGTTTAAATTATCGTGAAGCGATGCAAGAATTGATTTTCAAACCTTTGGGAATGAACAATACGTATGTTTTCAACTATCAAACGGATAGAGACATCGCTACAAAATCCTATAGAGGCAACACTATTTTTCCTTGGGATCAATTTGATAATTTGTATGGCGATAAAAATATTTATTCTACTCCAAGAGATTTGGTAAAATTTGATTTAGCAACTTATTCTCCAGATTTTATTAAACCCGAACTTTTGCAAGAAGCATACATTGGTTACAGTTCAAAAAATGTTAAAGTACCAATTAAGGATTATGGATTAGGCATGCGAATGCGCTTTTTGCCCCCAAACGGAGAAAAAATGATATATCATAATGGCTGGTGGCATGGCAACAATACGTCGTTTGTACCTGTCAAAAAAGATAGTGTAACTGTAATATGTTTAGGAAATAAATATTCCAACCGGCCTTATGCTACTTTAAGCATGGTGAGTAGTGTTTTTTATAAAAAGAAAACTGAAATCGAAAAGCCACTTCCTGCTGAAACGGAATGTGAGGAATAATTATGCTTTAACTAAATAAATTCCATCGTCTTTGATCTCGATGAGTTTGTCTTTGTAAAGAGAACCTATTGCTTTTTTGAACGTCTTTTTACTCATCTTCATTACCGTTTTAATATCTTCGGGATGGCTGTTATCGTTTAATCTTAGAAAACCTCTACTGGCTCTAAGTTCGTCCAGAATTTTCTCGGCATTGGGTTCAACATTTCGGTATCCAAATTTATGCAGCGTAACATCTATCTTATTATCAGGACGAATGGCTTTGATATACCCAGTCATTCTATCGCCAGTTCGGATGTCGTCATAGACTTGGTCTTTGTAAAGCAACCCTTTGTGAATGTCGTTGATGATCACATTAATTCCCACTTCGGTAATGTGTGAAATGATTAAATCGACTTCATCGCCAACAGCTACAGTAAGTTCATCATTTTTCAAAAACTGATTGGTTTTGCTGGAAGCCATCAATCTGTTTGTTTTTTTATCAATGAAAGCAAAAACCAAATAGCGTTTTCCTTTTTCCATTGGTCGCGCTTGTTCTTTGAACGGAACAAACAAATCTTTTTCTAAACCCCAATCTAAAAAAGCACCAAATTGATTAACATAATTCACTCGAAGCAAGCCGAATTCATCCATCAAAATATAAGGTTCTAAAGTGGTTGCCACCGGTCTTTCTTCATGGTCAAGATAAACAAATACGATTAGTTCATCGCCTATATTGTATTCCTTTGGAACATATTTCAAAGGAAGCAACACATCGTCTTTGCCATCGGTTAAAAAAAGTCCTACTTGGGTTTCGCGCGCTATAGTAAGTGTATTGTAATGTCCTAGTTCCATTTTGGTATGCCATTTTAAAGCGCAAAGATAGGTTAATTCTTTTTTGCCTCGAAACCTTTAGGTTCAGTAGAATTAATCCAAGAATAAATTAGAATTTAAAAATTAACCACATAGGAACATAGAAAAGCAGCGTTAGATAGACAAATTCTTGGTTCACATAGCTATGATTTACTGTCCTAAAGTAAAACGGCTTAATAAAATCTATGTCTCTATGTGGTTAAACTAGGTTATCATTTGGAAATTAAAAAATGTAGCTTAGTTTTGTGTAACAAAATCAATGCTTTTAACACTAACGAAGTCATGAGTGACAATCTAGAACAATCATTTGTAAAGCAGCTAAAGGAGAACCAAAACATTATCCACAAGATATGTAGGTTATACACCAATAGTCAAGATGCACACAACGATTTGTTTCAGGAAATTACCATTCAGCTATGGAAAGCGTTTCCAAAGTTTCGTGGGGATTCAAAATTCTCAACTTGGGCGTATCGTGTAGCACTGAACACTGCCATCACATTATACAGAAAAAGTACGCGAAGTGTTAGCACTGTAATCTATGAAGGACAATATCATTTTATAAGTCAAGAGGAATATAATTTTGAAGAAGAAGAACAAATAAAACTGATGTATAAAGCGGTGCAACAACTCAACGACATTGAAAAAGCGTTAGTGTTTTTGTATCTAGAAGATAAAGATTATGCTGAAATATCTGAAACATTGGGTATTAGCGAAGTGAATGCCCGTGTAAAAATGAACAGAATAAAAGGAAAATTAAAAAAAATATTAAATCCTTAAGTAAAATGGAAGAATTGGATTTATTAAAAAAAGCTTGGAAAAAGGATACCCATTCTTTGGAACAAGTTTCAGAAGTTGAGATATATAAAATGTTGCATAAAAAATCATCGTCTATTGTAAAATGGATATTGATTATTAGCATTATTGAAATTGTGTTATGGTCGGCTATCGGTGTTGTTTTTAATACCGATGATGCAATAAAGAGTATGCATGCAGAAGATGTTTTAATCTATCTGAAGGTTTTGACTTATGTAAATTATGTAGTGGTTATTGGGTTTATTTATTGTTTTTATAGAAACTATACTAAAATTTCTACCATTACCTCTACCAAACAATTGATGAATGACATTTTAAAAACTCGCAAAACGGTGCGCAACTATGTTTGGTATAATTTGAGTATGATATTTATTTGCACCATTTTAGGGTTTGTATTGGCTTTTATTTACAACCCTGATATGAGCGTCATCAAAGAAAAAATGGCTCATGACGAAAGCAATATGATTTTAATAAAAATGATACTCATTTTAACACTTACTTTAGTCGTCTTGATTGGGATATTCTGGCTATTCTATCGATTGTTGTATGGCATCTTGTTGAGAAAGTTAAAACGAAATTAGACCGAACTCAAAAAAATAGATTTATAAACAAAAAGCCCTGAGAAATAAACTGAACCCAAAAGTTTAGACATATTTATAATTAATTGTGATAATAATGAGCTCGATATTGCATCGGGCTCATTTTGTTAAAATTTGACTTAATTCAATCGATAGTATAATAATTTATATATTCTTTTATTTCCTTGTTTAAATGGTCTGATGAGGTGTATTCTTTAAGGTAATACAGTTCCGATTTTAATATTCCCCCACTGCCTAGCGAATCCTTTCGCACGGTAACTATAAATGAAATGAAGCAGTTTTTTAGTAGTACAACCGCCCAAAAAAGTCCATCAGAGGAGTAAATTAGCTTTCAGTTGCGGTTCCAAACCCCTCCGTTAAGGTTCTGGAATGATAATTTGGGGTTTGGAACCCTAAATTTGGGGTTCGGAACCGCAATTTTATGGTCTGGAACCCTAAACTTGGGCTTAAGAACCCCAAATTATTAGTCTAGGACGGCAAAAATGGAGTTCGCAACCCCAACGGAGGAGTTTGGAACCCCAATTTTGACGTCTGGAACCCCAAATTGGAAGAAAAGGTTGTGTAGTCCCGAAGTTTTGGGAGTTGGTAACTTTTTTTTTAAACCCGAAGAGAATTTTTTAAAAAAAGTTATCAATGTTCCGATTACAAATCCGTATTTTTGATTTAATTAATAACCTAATAATGGTCAACGTATTTTAGGACATGACAAAACTGCATGACATTTCAATAACTTAATGCAACAATTAACAAATAATCTTTGTTGAATGATCTAAAAAAGTTAAACCAAAAACAACTTGAATAAAATAATAACCTAATTTTGAGTAATTTATTATTAAATTTAAATACCATGAAAAAATCAATAGCAACTCTAGTAGTTTTATTATCATCTTTACTGTTTACAAATTGTAATTCTGAAAACGATTCCACATCAGCACAAATTCAACCAGAAAAATTTGTAAAAAAAATGTTGGTAACTGGTTACAATGATTATTCAGAACCAATTTTTGTCGGAACTTTTGAATTTTTTTATGATGAAAATAAACAGGTATCCCACATAACAAAAAATGTAACATCAACTACTGGAAATTTAATAGAGTCAAATACTTATAATTACTCGTATCTCAATGATAAAATAACTTCATATAGTATCACAAACGGAAATACAAATGAAGTAACATATGATGGTAACCAATTGCTAAACATTGGTTATGGTAATAATTTAGAATACTACACCAATGGAAATTTAAGAAAAGACCGTTTTGGAAATGAACTAGTATATCAAGACAATAATGTAACTGGATTTATTAGTAACCCTACTCTTTATAGTTACGATGATAAAAAAAATCCGTTTTTTAATCATAACCCATATTTCAAAATAATTTTTGACGATCAATTTGAAGCATATTATTATAGAGTAATAGCTATATCAGCTAATAATGTTCTTATTCAGAATTATGGTTCAAATTACTCGAATATTATACAATACGAAAATTTATTTCCCACAGAAATAAAAAGAATAAATGTAAATTCAAACTACATGGTCGAAAAAATTAATTTTGAATATGTTAGTTTATAGAAAAACTTCTGCTATCACCAGTAGCCATGTAAAGTAACGATAAGTTATTAACAACTTTACAAAGCAACCAAAACTAACCTTATGAAACCAATTATTGACCATATTCAAATCACAGTCAAAGATTTAAAAATTGCGGAACCTTTTTATGACAAATTAATGCCTATACTTGGTTTTGACATATCTCGGAAAATAAAAGGTAGAGTTGAAAAACATGAATTTGATGTTGTAGAATATCTTCATCCCTTGCTATTGTTTGGAATCAATTCTCCTAGAGAAGCGTTCAAAAATGAAGAAATACATAGAAGAAAACCGGGTTCGTTACATCACTTGGCTTTCAAAGCAGAATCTAGCAAAGAAGTTGATGCACTATTCATAAAGATAAAAGAGATTGGAGCAAATATTATTGAAGAACCTAAATTTTTTCCTCAACATGGAGATAACTACTATGCACTCTTTTTTAAAGACCTCGAAGGAATCAAATATGAAATTGTTTATGAAAATCGAGAATAGATATTCCTTTTTAAATTATTTTTGTATCTTTGTATGGAAACAAAATGAATTGAATGGATAAATTTAAAGTGCTATTTTTAACCGAAGCTAGAGAATTTCTACTTGAATTAGACGAAAAAAGTTGAGACAAGATAATTTTCAATATAGACAAATCAAAAATTAAAAATGATAATGAATTATTCAAAAAGCTCAAAGGTGAAATTTGGGAGTTTAGAACTTTATATAATAAAACTTACTTTAGAATTTTTGCATTTTGGGACAAAACAGAAAAAGTTGACTCTAGCGATAGCGAACAGGCGAAGCAAACTTTAGTTATAGCAACTCACGGAATAATAAAGAAAACAGAAAAAACTCCTGAAAAAGAAATAGAAAAAGCAGAAAACATAAGATTGAGATATTTTGAACTTAAAAATAAGAGAAATGAAAAATAAAGAAAAAGAATTAGAAATGTTCTCTTTTGACGAAATAAAAGATGAATTTATTGGAGAAGTTGGAACAGTAAAAAGAACGCTTTATGAACAAGAACTTCAAATGGAAATTCTTGGCGATTTAATAAAAAAAGTTCGCCTTGAAAGAAACATGACTCAAGAAGAACTTGGAAAATTAATCGGAGTTCAAAGAGCACAAATATCAAAACTTGAAAACAATACAACAAACGTTACAGTTGAAACAATTTTGAGGGTTTTTAGCGCATTAAAAGCTAAAGTGAATTTTAACGTGGAAATTTTAAATAGTAACGTAAAAATTGCCGGATAAAACTTCTGCCAACACCCGTTCCTATATAAAGCAACGATAAGTTATTAACAACTTTTAAGAGGGTTCTATTTCCCAAGACTAGCTCGAGAATCATGCTCGTGTCCACAAACAAAATCAAAAAGTTACACCCACAAAAAAATCCTCTTATTGAGGGATATCATTTTTATCTACTTTCCATTCGCGGAGTTTGTTCAGTCGTTCTTTTTCTTCTAGTTCCTCGGCAGGAATTACTTTCAGGAACGATGGATGTTGTTCTATAGCATATTCTACTTTTTCTACAATCTCTTCAATGGTTTCGTTGTCATAATCTATGACCAAAGGTTCTTTGATGATGAACGATTGGAGGATATTTTTCTTTTTGAGTCGCAGTCCTTTTTTATCAAACGAACGACGAAAACCATCTATTACAATAGGTACAACCACAGGTTTATACAGTTTGATAATATGCGCAGTGCCTTTTCTAACAGGTTTAAAAGATTTGGTGGTTCCTTGAGGAAAAGTTATTACCCAACCGTCTTCCAGGGCAATCCTAATATTCTCGGTATCGTTGGGATTTATTTCGCGTTTTTCGGTTACGTCTTTGCCACCAGCACGCCAAGTTCGCTCCACACTTATAGCACCAACATAGGACAAAATTCTAGGCAGCAAGCCCGCTTTCATTGTTTCGCTTGCGGCTACATAATAAATATTCATCTTGGGTTGCCACAAATACCCAATGTTTTTGATACTGTCATCTCTTCCCGAAAGACTGGCATTAAAAACATGAAACATCGCTACCACATCAGCAAAATAGGTTTGGTGATTGGAAATAAACAGTACGTTTTTATCGGGTAATGTATTTATGATTTCGGAACCTTCAATATGCAATTCGTTAAAACCTCGGTATCGTCGGTGAGTGATAATACCAAAAATTCGGATTAACCATTTTTTGATAAAAAGTATATGACCAAAAGGATTCCTTTTTAGTAAACCCATAATTTTATTTTTATTAATCCCGACGTTTCGGGATGCAAATTTACAAAAACTTAACTTTTACATAACTAATTTCAACGTTTCTTTCAATTCACTCATCATCATGGCTGTTGCGCCCCAAATAAAATGATTATTTACCTTAAATCCAGGAACATCAATACTGCCCGCATAGGATGTTTTCATGGCAGTGGTAACCAAATTTTTATCATCCATAAACTCCGCCAAAGGAAATTCAACAATTCCAGCCACTTCATCTTCCTGCAATATAAATTTTAATTCTCTTGAACTATACCCCAAAAATGGATAGACCATGAAATTACTTGGTGGGATATACACTTCCGTAAAAGGGCGAATTACAGTAATTATAGAGGGATGAATCCCAATTTCTTCATGGGTTTCTCTAATGGCAGTATGCTGCAAGTCAATATCATCTTCTTCTACCTTTCCTCCAGGGAAAGCAATTTGGGAAGAATGCACACCATTATAGGAAGTGCGTAGGATTAAAGCCAAATGAGTTTGTGAATTCTTGGGATAAAAAAGCATCATAACGGCTGCTTTTTTGGGAGTGATTTTTGTAAAATCGGTATTCTTCAATAGCTCCTCTCGGTTAGGCGGAACCATTTTTGCATGCGCGTTCGTTGCTGGAAGGTCAACATTTAGTATTTTTGGCGTATATTTTAAAAAGCAATCAAAATGCATATATTAG
>NZ_JBKCVI010000088.1:0-3241 GCF_046317795.1 Flavobacterium sp.
GTCTATTTCCAAACCTAAAAACTGGCGTTTTCAGCTTTGAAAATCACTCGAAGTGACGGTACTAAGAAGGTGAAGTGACGTTGTGAGGATGGTTGTTTTTATCAACTATCGTCAGTTCGAGTGGTTTTCTGTTTTAAAAATGCAATTTTTGAAATAGAAAATTGTATCGACCCGTGCCAATGGCGAACTGAGCGTAAGCTAGAACCGTTGTTTATACAATAGCATCTCGATTTGCTTCGCACCGTTCGGCTTTCATCCTCGGGTCTATTTTTAATACAACAAACTAGCGTTTTCAACTTTAAAAATCACTTCCCGAAGCCACGGGATATACTAAAGTGACGAAGCGGAGTTAGATTTCTTGCTTCTCCCTTATCCCTTATCCCTTTTCAACAGGAAACCCCACTAACTCCACCTCATACGGAAACCCAAAATCCTCCACGGGATTTGCCCCAGTGAGCCAGGCGAGTTCGTCTTCTTTTTTCAGGATGATGGGCATTCTCTTTTTGTGGTTGTGAATGTAAGCCATAGTCTCGTTGGCGGTAGTGGTGAGCATCGTGTAAGTGTGCATGATTTCGCCGGTGCTGGGGTTGTGCCATTGGTCATACAAACCTGCGAAGGCAAAGAGCTCTTCGGTGGTGTTGATTTGATACTGCTGTTTGCTCTTGCCCTTGTCATCGTTCCAGTGCCATTCATAAAAGGCAGTAGCCAGGATTAAGCAACGGTTGGCGGTTATGCCGTGAAAAGATGGCTTTTCGTGTAGCGTTTCCAGGCGTGCATTGAGGGTGTTTTTCCTAAACGCCATGTCTTTAGCCCATGAAGGGATTAAGCCCCAAGTATAGTTGGTGCTAATGATTTGAGGAGTAGTATCTAGGATAACAGGCACATTGGGGTGTGCAAAGCCATTGATAACCTCCGCCTGCAGGAACAACTCCGGATGATCCACTACTGCCTTGAAGCGCTTTTGCACTTTGGGGATGGGGTCTTTTTGTTGCATATAGAAACACATGGTATTTTTTAGTAAAAATAAGGAAATATAAAAAGCAAAGTACGAGGAACTATGTGGGAATTGGTTCAGATGATAAACTCCATTTTTGAATAACTATAATCAATACTGATGTATAAGGTTGCTTTTATTAACATTCGGAGGAAATAAGTTGATTTTGACTAAATTTCAATTTTTATAAAAAATCATTGCTTAAGCATTACAAAATGGGAGTTTTTTACAACTTTTTTCCATTTTACGCAAGCAAGTTTATAGCAAGTATTGTTAATAAATAACTTTTTGAAATTACTCGATTTTTACAATCTTTGTAAAAGCAGTAAGGCACTCATAGGCAGTGTACTTAGCTAAATATTTTATTGTATAATTTAATACCATAAAACAAATGGCAATTAAGTTTAAAGTTCTTCCACGGAAGAATCCTCAGGACATGACAGCTCCTGAAAAGTTTTATGCTGCCGCTATAGGCGATGGCGAAATTGATTTGGATAGGCTAGCTGAAAAGATTGCTTATCAATGTACCTTAACCGAAGTGGATTGCCACGCAGTATTGTTGTCGTTAGTACACAATATTAGCCAGGAATTGAACGACGGTCGTATTGTACGATTGGGAAAACTGGGCACATTCCAAGTTGGAATTAGTTCAGAGGGTATGGTTACAGAAGAGGAAGTAAATTCTTCGGTAATTACCAAAACGCGCATTCTTTTCCGGCCAGGAAGAAAATTGCAAAAAGTGCTGAGTGACTTGTCATTCAGAAAAGCCAGCTAGTAGCCCGCTTTAGAGAGCATCTTTTTGATGCTTGAAGGCCTCGAGTGTTTCCGCACTCGGGGCTTTTTTTTGTTTTTTTACGAAAATTTTCGTCAATTCGTCGGGACGAATTCTTTTACTCCACCTGACGAGTTGCTCCAATCGTCCTGACGAATCGTTTCACTCGTGCTGACGAATTGAAAAACCCCTCCTATTTTTTTGAAAAGGTATAAAAATAAGTAGATAACTAAAAATGCCATCGAAAAAGCAGCAAAAAAAGTATCGATTTTACCTGCAGTTTTCCTTTATTTTTACTTTTTTTTAGCCAAAATTCCATAAAAAAAGCTCAAAAAAAGCAGCTAGTAACCCGTCTTTTTGAGCAAATTTTAATGTTCGAAGGCCTCGAATAGTTTCCGCTATTCGTATCGATGATGTAAATATAATATATTTTAGAAAACCAAAACATGTGTTGATAAAATAGACCTACATTTTTTTTAAACCCTTACTCCTATTGACTTTAAGCAAAAAAAGCTGTTAATAACTTGACAGACAACGACTATATTTCTAATAATTATACTGATTACCCATTCCAAAAACCAACTCAAATGCACCACCTTTTATATAAAAAAGGGAAAGTGTAAAAATATTGGAGAGTTGGGATTGTGTAAGTGAAAGATTATTATTAAGTTTGATTAGTCATTGATAAAAAATGATTTAAAAAATCTACCTACATGATTAATGTTACTTGTGCAATTATTATAATTGACAACAAAATTTTAGTAACTCAAAGAAGCGAAAAAATGAAACTGCCATTGAAGTGGGAGTTTCCAGGTGGCAAATTAGAGAAAGATGAAGGTGAAACAGATTGTATTATTAGAGAGATTAGAGAAGAAATAAATATTGAAATTGAAGTTCTGAAAAAATTATCAAATAGTATTTTTGATTATGGAACTTTTAAAATAAATCTAATTCCTTTTCTCGTTAAATATGTAACTGGAGAAATTATTTTAACAGAGCACAAAGATTTTAAAATACTTAATAAATCAGAATTATTAAATTTAGATTGGGCAGAAGCTGATTTGCCTATTGTTGAAGAATTATTAAAACTTGAATTATGAACCAAGGATTATATGAAGAATTAGTAACTAAACTAATTAATTATAAATTAAATGAATTAGATAAGGATACTTTTCAAGTAAAAAAGACTTCAATAGACAAAGCCGAAGCAGCTCAATTGTTATCTCAACATATTGGCAAAACCATAAAACAAGCTTTTAATTTAATTAAAGGGGAAGATATTCTTGAAACTCAAATTGAAATTGCCAATAAAATAATTTTATTTTTAAAAGAAGAATTAAAAAAAGAAGAGTTTGAAGGTGATTTAATAGAGACAGAAGGTAAAATTTTAAAAGCGGTTTTCACTAAAGTAGATAGTCATTTTACAGATTTAGATTTACATCTAAAAGAAATCACTCCATATACTAGATTAATTC
>NZ_JBKCVI010000089.1:0-3298 GCF_046317795.1 Flavobacterium sp.
CAGTTCAGTACTTCGTATTCGGTATCAGTACAATACAAACTAGTGAACAATGGTACAGAATTATGGTCAGGTTATGGATCAGATTGTATTTTGAATACACAAATATTCCCAACCACCGAGGTTACACCAGCATTGTGTGGAATGCCATCAACTACATTAACTCAATCGTTAACGATAGTTCCTGTTTCAGGTGCCACTATTTACAGAGTATCATTATTTGAACAAGTAGATGAGAATTTGGTACAAGTAGGTGCTTCTATCAATAGAACCGTGGCTAACTTTACCTTGGGCATGTTCACAGGTGCTACAGTTAACAAGAACTACGTAGTAACGGTATCGGTACAATTGGGTGGCGTGTTTGGACCAGAAGGAAGAGGATGTGATATCTCTACATTTGTAGCCAGAACAGCTAAAGTACCGTTTGGTGCTACAGCATATCCAAACCCATTTGCAAGTGGTTTTAATATAGATGTTACTACTTCTGTAGACAGCACACCAATTGCTATCAAAGTATACGATATGGTAGGTAGATTGATTGAGCAACATACAGCTCAAGTTAATGAGTTAGAGACTATGACTATCGGAGATCGTTATCCAAGTGGGGTTTACAATGTTACTGTAACCCAAGGCGAGGAAACGAGAACGGTTAGAGTAGTGAAAAGATAATCGAAATACGAAGTACGGAGTATGAAGTACGAAGTTGGGAGATGATAGAATGGAGTATTAAGTATTAAGACTAAATAGTACTAAAATCCCTGTCTCGTTTGTTAACGAGATGGGGATTTTTTTGTTTTACCGCGAAGTCAGGAAATTACGCTAAGATTTTTAGGGTTACACATTTTTTTTGTACAGTATCAGGTTTTCAAATAGTTGGTAATATATACCCCACGAGCGTAGCACATAGTAAAGTAGTTTGTAGATATATACTCCCTGATGCGGGAATGCCATCCAACAACTTGTAGATATATATCCCCTGATGAGGGAATGCCATCCAACAACTTGTAGACCTATACCTCACGAGCGTAGGATATAGTAAAATAGTTTGTAGCTATATACCCTACGAGCGTAGCACATAGTAAAATAGTTTGTAGACCTATACCCTACGAGAATAGGATATAGTAAATTAATCTATGATATTCAAAAACTTCAATCCAAAAATTACGCCGTCACCTTGATAACCGTTTTGATAAGAACGGATGTAATCCAAACGCAGAAATCTATATTTTCCAAAACCTAAATTATCCAATCCTACTGTAAACTCCTGATAGGGCTTTCGCTCTTGTATGGCAAGATTGTGAAATCCAAGAACCAATTGCGATTGTAAAAGTTTCAACAACGGAATTTTATTCATCAAATACCCTTTGTCGTTGTGTTCTATATGGGTTTCAAAATAACTGTCATTGGTGCTGGCAGTATAATAGGGTAAAAAATTAAAGACATTAGTATAACTATCTGTTTGCCCAATATGAGTTTGATTTCCGTTGAAATGTTTGTAATCTACAAACGAAATATTGTCGGCATTAAAAAACTTTCCAGCTTTACTGTTTATTTGAAGTAACCCTTTGTTTCCTAGTGTTACATCATAATTTACTCTTCCCATAATCAAATCATATTCATAATTTTTATCGGTGGCAGCAAATGTTTTTTCGTAGCCCAAAGTCAAGGAAGGATAATCGTCATTTGGAATATTGAATTTTCCATCGGGTCTTGTCCAATATTTTTGCCCAAAATTAAAACGCATCAGCACATTGGCTTTGACTAGATTATGTTTTTCTATAGCAGCTGTGGTTTCATTTGTTGGGTCAAGCGGATTGTTGGAAGTATACAAATCGTTACTTTTTATAATAGTATAATCGGTGGTGTTGTACAACGGTTTTCGTTCAGCATATTCCGCATTTACGTTCATGTAAAAACCATTGACAACTTCTCTACCATAAAAAGCAGAAACAAAATTCTTTTCATACAACTTCATGAAATTGTTTTTGAAAAACAACGTACTCACCATGTTCACCAAATTTGAAATTGGGTTATTGGCATTGAATTGATTGATGGAACTTCCGCCATTAACGCTAATGGTACTGTTGTTATTATTGTTGAACTTATGAGTAAAATTAACTGTAGCCCATAGTTTGTTTTCTGAAAAGCCATAATCAAATCGAGAACCTATTCTGGTGTACGTTCTTTTTTCTTCGTCTCTTTTGACGTAGGACAATCCGGCATTTAGTTTCCAACCTTGAACCGTGTTGAAACTGATTGTCATCAATGGGCCATCATAATTCAATGACCATTTTTGGAATGAATTATTATAACTGTATCCCATCAAAACATCCATAAATTTGAATTTATTTTTCTTGCTATCAATGGAGTCTAAATAGGGTTTGGATTTCTTTTTGGTTTGCAGAACATCTTTTTTCATATAATCGGTGGTTTCCTCTTCTGTTAATGGCACAGGGCGAATGGTATTCCAAAAATCGTTGTCTTTTTTATTGGCATTTTCTTCGAACTTCAATACTTCGCTGGAGAACGTTTTCTTATCAAATTGGTTGGGAAATTCAAAATTAGAATAGACATAAGTAAACCGTCCGTTTAGTTTTATACTAAGTAAACCGGCAACAAAATCAATGGTTTGTGTATTTTTCACCCAAATTTTATTGTTGGAATTGTAACTAAAACTTTGTTTAAGTATCAGTTTATCAATAGCAGGTGTTTGCATTTGATTGCCATTTATAGCTAAATCTACGGCATAAATAGAATAGGAATCATCTTCTATATAAATATAACCTTCCATGGTAGGTTCGGTATCACGACGTGGAATAACTTTTATTTTGTTAATCTGCTGACGGTTTTCGGTAAAAAAGGAACCTTCAAATTTGTATTTATAATAACTGAAAGCGTTATCGGCAATGGGTGAAACCACATTAATTTGGAAAGGAAGGTAATTTTCATAAAAATCAAAATTCGCAGAATCTGCATTATTAAAACTGAAACCGTTATCATTACCACTTACTTTTGAAGCCACAATGACTTCCTTCATTTTATCGGGTTTTTGGAAAGTGATTTTTGAAACGGTTTCCGATAGATATAGAATACCACTGCGAGTAGAGTCTAATACTTCATCAAAAAAATCGAATTTTTGACCCAATATCGTTTTTGGAGCATCTTTAATTCTAAAAATGCCTCTGGAATAAAAGTCAGCTTTGTAGCGTGCCGTTTTTTCGGAATTTTCTTTTTTGTTAGCAATTGCTTTGCGTATGATTTCGTTTGCTGGATTGTCTTTTGCATTAATGACTACTTCGTT
>NZ_JBKCVI010000090.1:0-3171 GCF_046317795.1 Flavobacterium sp.
TTCAATGACTGCATCTACAACTGGTGGAAATGCATGCCCTAAAATCATTGGTCCCCAAGAATTAATGTAATCAATCAATCGATTATCATCTTCGTCATACAAATAAGCGCCTTTAGCACTTTTGGCAAAAATTGGAGTTCCACCAACACCTTTGAATGCTCTAACAGGTGAATTGACTCCTCCGGGAATTACTTTTTCAGCTTCAATAAATAATTGACTGCTTCTTTGATAAATCATATCGTAAATGAAATTTTAAAATGAGACTATTTTATTTAACAAGTAAACTTTGACCAAGAGATAAAGTATTGTCTGTTAAATTATTTTTCTTTTTCAATTCTTCAATTGAAATATTGAATTTTTTGGAAATTGAATATAGTGTGTCTCCTTTAACTACGGTATACATTTCATTATTATTTTCGTAGGTAATTGGTTGAGACTTTACAATTGGAGTATATTCTTTTCCTAAAACTTCAGCATCATACTTGGCTAATTGGTAACGTTCTATTAGCGCAATCAGTTTGTCAGGATATTTGGGATCAGTGGCGTAACCAGCAAGTTTTAATCCATTTGCCCAAGCAGCATAATCATCTTTATCTAACTGAAAAAGAGTGGAATATCTTGGTCTGCTTGTTAAAAAATAGGAATGATCACGAAAAGAATCGCTTGGGTCATCATATTTTCTGAAACATTCATTTTCGGCATCATCAGTATAACTAATGCTTGGTCCTGTCCATTCTTTATGGCATTTTATTCCAAAATGATTATTGGCTTGTATACTCAGCGGACCAGTTCCAGCACCCGATTCCAATATAGCTTGACCTAAGGTAATGCTGGAAGGAATGCCAGTTTTTACCATATTATCTTTGGCTATTTCTTTATATTGTTCAATGTAGGCCAACACCATTTGCGTAGTGACTTTTACTCTTGTCGTTGCTTCTAATACAACAGCTGAGTTGTCTTGATTTGAAACTGATATTTTAGGTTTTTGGGGTTCAGTATCAGATTGCTTTTGACCTGTTGGCTTATAAATTGGTTTTCTAGTCGCCTGTGCTACGGGAGTTCCAGACTTTCTTGGATCAGGTTTTGAAGTTCTCACCACAGCATTATTTGTGCTACATGATGAAACAAAAATGAGGATAAACAATAAAATAAAATTTTTAATCATGGATGATAATTTCAATTTGTTTTTTTTGTCTTAATAAATTGTTCATTCCAGCAATACCTTGCAATCCGCCGGTATGTATTACTAATATTTTTGAATTATCAGGAAACCAATTTTTTTCTATTAAATCCATAACACCAAAAACCATTTTTCCGGAGTAAATTGGGTCTAATGGTATTTTATATTTCTGATGAAATTCATTTATAAAAACTATTAATTCCTCAGTAACTTTTGCATAACCTCCAAAATGGTAATCAGTTATTAATTCCCAATTACTATTCTTAGCAAATTTACGAATATCTTCTGATAGAAAATCACCTTTCAAAGCAGGAAATCCTAAAACTTGTTGACTAGGTTTTGAACAATTAATAATCCCTGAAATTGTTCCTCCAGTTCCGACAGCACAGCAAACAAAGTCAAATTCAGTATCGCCATTAATCAAAATCTCTTCACAACCTTTAATGGCTAATTCATTTGTTCCGCCTTCGGGCAACAAATAAAAATTTCCAAACTTTTCTTCTAATTTAGTTATAAATTTTGGATTGTTTTTATGGTTGTAATTTTCTCTTGAAACAAACTCAAAAATCATTCCGAAATCTTTCGCTTTTTGGAGTGTTGGATTGTCTGAAATTTTGTCATGCAACTCTTCACCTCTGATGATACCGATAGTTTTAAAACCATGTTCACTTCCTGCAGCTGCAACTGCTAAGATATGATTAGAAAATGCACCGCCAAAAGTCAATAAAGTTTCCTTTTTATCTTTCTTGGCTTGAAGTAAATTGTATTTTAATTTCCTGAATTTATTTCCAGAAACGTGTGGATGAATTTTATCTTCTCGCTTAATAAATAGCGAGTAATTTGGATGTTCTATTTGAATTTTTTGATTGTAAGTTTCCAAAAAATATGTTTTCGCAAAGGTACGAAATACATAATTTTTATGGGATGAAAAGCAATTTAAAAATGCTGTATTTGAAATAATTTTAGTTAGAAGAAACTATAATTTTTTGAACCATTTTTCTATTTTCTGAAGTAAGTACTTCAACTAGATAAACAGAAGACGGCAAACCACTTGTGGAAAATTGATAGCTATTTTGAGAACCTAACCTTTGCTTGTCAAAAATTTGTTTACCAGTCAAGTCATAAAGTGTCACCGATTTAATTTCTAATAAATTAGGATTTTGTACTGTCACCGTTTGAGTAGTATTGTTTTGAGTGATTATAAAATTAGATTTTATACCATCATTAGTATTCAATGTTGAATTCTTAAAGGTTATTTCAAATCGATTATTATAAATCCCAGTAGGTAAAGTGATATCACAACTACTGTTTTTTATCTCGTGATAAACACCTGTAATATTATCGTATAAATAAACATTATCAACGTCAAAATTTACAAATTCATTTACTTTAATAGTAAAAGTAAACAAACCATTAGTTGCATTTTTAAAACCAATTGGAAATCTTTTATTTTCATCAAAACTAGTCGTTGAGTGAACATAAAGTTCATTGTTTAAAACCAAATACATGTCTGCAATAATATCAGCTTCTGCTGCAGGAAACTTTGAGTCAGCTAAATCAACTCCATCAATCGCAGTTGGAAGAAAACAAACTGCAATTTGTCTAACTGCTTGGTTATTTAAAGATGTATTTACAATAAAATGCGGTGTAGGACTTTTACTTATTTGTGTATAATCTATTCCTGCGACATTAGGTATATCATCATAAAATCCATAATCTTCATTTTCATTTGAATTTCGTTCGAATTGTGAAAAATTTGCAACACTTTCTGTACGATAAACACGATATGAATTTCGCATTTGAACAAAACCATTAGCTATACCTCTTACCATAAAACCTTGACCAATTGGCGAAAATCTTCGCTGGTATATATTGTTAGGATTACTAAAAACAGACCCTTGGTTTCCAGCTACATCGTAGGTATAAAAAGTAGCAGGAGTATATACACTGGTACTTCCATTATAAACACCATATCCGCCTCTATATTGTGC
>NZ_JBKCVI010000091.1:0-12250 GCF_046317795.1 Flavobacterium sp.
ATGGTATTCGCCATGACTTTGATGATATGAAGATTGTAAAAGAAATTTTAGAACAATTGAACAAATAATTATTTCGAGTTCCGAGTTGCAGGTTTAAAGTTTAAACTCCCAACCCGAAACTCCCAACCCGAAACTATAAAATATGTTATACTACTTATTTGAATACCTCGACAAAACAATGGATGTTCCTGGAACTGGAGTTTTCCAATACATCACTTTTCGTTCGGCTTTAGCAATATTATTATCATTGATGATTTCTACCATTTATGGAAAAAAAATCATCACATTTTTAAGAAATCAGCAAGTAGGAGAAACAGTAAGAGAACTTGGTTTGGATGGACAAACTCAAAAAGCAGGAACACCAACAATGGGTGGATTAATCATTATTGTTTCAACATTAATTCCAGTTATTTTATTGACAAAGCTGAATAATATTTACATTATTCTATTAATTGTGACTACGCTTTGGATGGGAACCATTGGCTTTATTGACGATTATATCAAAATTTTTAAAAAAGACAAACAAGGATTAAAAGGAATTTTCAAAGTAATTGGTCAAGTAGGTTTGGGATTAATCGTGGGTTCAGTATTGTATTTTAATCCTAGTGTTACCGTGAGAGAAAAATCTAACAAGCCAATGACATTCAATCAAACCGAAAATGTAATTTCGCAAACACCGATTGATTATAAATCAACAACTACAACTATTCCGTTCACTAAAAACAATGAATTGGATTATGCTCAAATTTTAAAACCATTTACCGATGATTATCAAAATTGGGCTTGGTTGGTATTTATTCCAATTGTTATTTTCATTATCACAGCGGTTTCAAATGGAGCAAATCTTACCGATGGAATAGATGGTTTAGCCGCAGGAACATCTGCAATATCAGTATTAGCATTGGGGATTTTCACCTTCGTTTCTGGTAACATCTTTTTTTCCGATTATTTAAACATCATGTACATCCCAAATTCGGGTGAAATGACGGTTTTCATCTCTGCATTTGTGGGTTCTCTAATTGGATTTCTTTGGTATAATTCTTATCCAGCTACCGTATTTATGGGCGATACGGGTAGTTTAACTATTGGAGGAATTATTGCAGTTTTAGCTATTTCTGTTCGAAAAGAGTTGTTATTGCCTGTTTTGTGTGCCATATTTTTTGCCGAAAATTTATCAGTTATCATGCAGGTTTCTTATTTCAAGTATACCAAAAAACGCTTTGGAGAAGGAAGACGCATTTTCCTAATGTCGCCGTTGCATCATCATTATCAAAAGAAAGGATATCACGAAAGTAAAATAGTAACCCGTTTTTGGATTGTTGCCATTCTTCTAGCTATAGTTTCGATTGTTACATTAAAATTGAGATAATGCAACGATTGGTCATACTTGGTGGAGGTGAAAGTGGTGTCGGAACCGCCATTTTAGCAAAGCAAAAAGGATACGATGTTTTTGTTTCCGATTTTGGAGAAATTAAAGATAATTACAAAGACGTTCTTAAACAATATGAAATAAAATGGGAAGACAATAAACATACGGAAGATTTAATTCTAAATGCTGATGTGGTTATGAAAAGCCCGGGAATTCCAGAAAAAGCAGCAATAGTAAAAAAACTTTTGGAAAAAGGCATTCCAGTGATTTCTGAAATTGAGTTTGCTTCAAAATATACTCAAGCAAAAACCATCGGAATAACAGGAAGCAACGGAAAAACAACCACAACAATGTTGACCTATCATTTGCTAAAATCTGGAGGATTGAATGTGGGTTTAGGAGGCAATATTGGTAAGAGTTTTGCCTGGCAAGTAGCCGAAGACAATTATGATTGCTATGTATTGGAATTAAGTAGTTTTCAATTGGATGGGAATATAAATTACAGACCAGACATAGCCATTATAACCAATATAAGTCCAGATCATTTGGATAGATACGAGTATAAATATGAGAATTATATCGCATCAAAATTTAGAATAACCATGAACCAAACCGAGAATGATTATCTCATTTATGATGCAGATAATGAAGCCATCTCAAACTGGTTTAAACAAAATAAAACAAAAGCAAAATTAATTCCTTTTTCACTAACACAAATTTTTGAAAATGGGGCCTTTATAAAAAACGACCACACTATGGACATCATCATCAACAACGAGGAATTTGAAATGAAAACGGGAGACGTTTCATTGGAAGGAAAACACAATTTGAAAAACGCTATGGCTGCTACTTCAGTTGCAAAACTGATGAAAATCAGAAAGCAGACTATTCGTGAAAGTTTGTCCAATTTTCAAGGAGTAGCGCATCGATTAGAAAAAGTACTTAAGATTCAAAATGTGCAATATATAAACGATAGCAAAGCGACTAATGTAAATGCTACATTTTTCGCCTTAGATAGTATGACCGTGCCAACCGTTTGGATTGTTGGTGGAGTGGATAAAGGAAATGATTATACCGAATTAATGTCCTTAGTTCGTGAAAAAGTAAAAGCAATCATTTGTCTTGGTGTTGATAATAAAAAAATTATTGATGCCTTTGGAAACGTGGTTGACATGATGGTTGAGGTTGACAATATGCGTGATGCAGTAATAACAGCAAAGCATATTGCAGAAAAAGGAGATGCCGTTTTATTGTCTCCAGCTTGTGCCAGTTTTGATTTATTTCAAAACTACGAAGACAGAGGGAATCAGTTTAAAGTGGCTGTACAGAATTTGTAAAAATTTAGTTGCTAGTTTCGGGTTCCAGATTTCGAGTTACGCTTGAACCCGAAACACGAAACTCGCAACCCAAAACAAATCATAATGAAAGAATTAATTACAAGTTTAAAAGGAGATAAAGTCATTTGGGCATTTGTTGCTCTTTTGGCAATGTTTTCTTTTATGCCTGTTTTTAGTGCGAGTAGTAATTTGGCCTACATGCGTCATGGTTCAGGAAATGCAATGACTTATCTTTTAAAACATGGAGCACAAGTATTAATTGGATTTTTTATAATTTACAAAGTTCATAAAATCCCGTATCATTATTTCAGAACAATTTCTAAGTATTTATTACCTGTCGTGTGGATTTTGTTGGTTTATACTTTGATGAAAGGAACTGTGATTGATGGAGCAAACGCTAGCAGATGGATTCAAATTCCGTTTATTGGGATTACCTTCCAAACATCCACTTTGGCAGCCATAGTTCTATTTGTTTTTGTAGCGCGTTATTTATCGAAAAAAAGAGAAACACCCATAACATTTCAAAACTCTCTTTGGGAATTGTGGACGCCAGTTTTTGTAACATTGTTCTTGATACTTCCTGCTAATTTATCTACCGCAGCACTTATTTTTTTCATGGTAATCATGTTGGTTTTTATTGGTAAATATCCTTTAAAATATATTGCCGTTATTCTTGGAGTAGGAATTATTGGTTTGACGTTTTTTATTTTAGTAGCCAAAGCATTTCCAGATGCTTTCCCCAATCGTGTGGACACTTGGATTAATAGAATTGATAATTTCACAACTGATAAACCCGATGAAGATGATTATCAAATCGAAAAAGCCAAAATAGCTATTGCTTCTGGTGGAATATATGGACTTGGCCCGGGAAAAAGTGTACAGAAAAACTTTTTGCCTCAATCTTCTTCCGATTTTATCTATGCGATTATTGTGGAAGAATATGGACTATTTGGCGGATTACTCGTATTGGGAATGTATCTTTTATTATTATTCCGATTTGTGGTTGCCGCACACAAAGCCAATTCACTATTCGGAAAACTCGTCGTTGTAGGATTGGGTTTTCCAATTATTTTTCAAGCCATGACCAATATGGCAGTTGCCGTTGAATTATTGCCTGTTACTGGACAAACACTACCACTAATCAGTTCTGGTGGAAGTTCTATATGGATGACCTGTATTGCACTCGGAATTATATTAAGCGTCACCAAAAAAGAGGAAGAAATTGCCGAAGAAAACGCCGAAAAACAAAAACGAGAAGATGCCTTGCAAAAGCTAATCGATAAACAATTACAGGAAGATGAAGAAGCTGAAATCTCCCTTATCCCCGATGGGGGAATTGAGGATTATACGATTGAAGATAAATCGGTAAATCCAATGATGGCAATCAAAGGAGTTCGTGTAAAATAGTTATAAACAGTATGAGTTCACTTTCCAAAAATTCCAAAAATAAGATAACTTCTCCCTCCCCTCGGGAGGGTCGGAATGGGCTTAAATTCATATTAAGCGGAGGCGGAACGGGAGGACATATCTATCCTGCGATTGCGATTGCTAATGAAATAAAGACTCGTTTTCCAGATGCTGAATTTCTTTTTGTGGGAGCCAAAGACAAAATGGAAATGCAAAAAGTGCCTCAAGCTGGTTATGAAATCAAGGGACTTTGGATTGCCGGTTTACAACGAAAATTGACAGTCCAAAACATGATGTTTCCTTTCAAACTGATAAGTAGTTTATGGAAATCTCGAACAATTATTAATAATTTCAAACCCGATGTAGTCATTGGAACAGGCGGTTTTGCTAGCGGGCCATTATTGCAAATGGCTAATAGTTTGAATATTCCAACAGTGATTCAGGAACAAAATTCCTATCCAGGAATTACCAATAAATTGTTGAGCAAAAAAGCCAATGCTATTTGTGTGGCCTATGAAAATTTAGAGCGCTTTTTTCCGGCAGAAAAAATTGTATTTACTGGAAATCCTGTTCGTCAGGATTTATTGGATGTAGATACCAAAAGAAATGAAGGGATTGCTTATTTCAAATTAGATACTAATAAAAAAACACTACTAATCCTTGGTGGGAGTCTTGGTGCCAGAAGAGTAAACCAATTAATAGCAAAAGAATTAGATTTTCTATTGGCAACTGGTGTTCAGGTATTTTGGCAATGTGGCAAATTGTATTATGAAGACTATAAAAAGTATAATTCAAAAAACGCGCAACCCGCAACCCGCAACTCGCAACCCGTAACCGTTAAAGCGTTTATTGACCGAATGGATTTGATTTATGCCGCAGCCGATTTTGTGATTTCGCGTGCAGGAGCATCATCAGTTTCGGAATTATGTTTGGTAGGAAAACCAACTATTTTTATTCCATCACCCAATGTAGCCGAAGACCATCAAACCAAAAACGCTAAGGCAATTGTCGATAAAAAAGGAGCAATCCTACTAAAAGAAACCGAGTTGGATGAAAAATTTGAAACTGTTTTCACTGATTTAATTTCTAATGAAAATTTACAGCATGAATTAAGCCAAAACATAAAAAAATTGGCAAAGCCAAATGCCACAAAAGATATAGTGGAACAAATAATAAAACTAATTAAATAACAAATCAAAAACTTTGCGCCTTAGCAGCAAAATAAAAACCATAATGAACCATTTTAGTAAAATTAGTAATCAAATAAAATAAATCCCTTTCCGTTTCGGCTCCCCTCTCCTTTGGAGAGGGGTTGGGGGTGAGGCAAATGAACCTAAACCAAATACATAACGTTTATTTCATCGGAATTGGAGGCATCGGAATGAGTGCTTTGGCTCGTTATTTCCAAAATATTGGCAAAAATGTTTCGGGTTACGACAAAACACCAACTATGTTGACTGATGAGTTGATGGCAAACGGAATGAGCATTCACTTTGAAGACAATATTAGTTTAATTCCATCCGATTATTATGTAGAAAACACCTTAGTTATCATTACGCCTGCTGTTCCTATTTCTCATTCCGAATGGAATTACTTTTTAGAAAGGGATTATGTAGTGAAAAAGCGTGCCGAAGTTTTGGGAATTATCACCAAAGACACTTTCTGTTTTGCTGTTGCTGGCACACACGGAAAAACAACAACATCTAGTATTTTGGGACATATTCTATTTGAAAGTGGTGCCGATGTTACTGCTTTTATTGGCGGAATTGTAGAGAATTACCATTCCAATTTAATAGGAAATGGCAAAACAGTAACAGTTGTCGAAGCTGATGAATTTGATCGTTCTTTTTTGCATTTACATCCTAATATTGCTTGTGTAACCTCTATGGATGCAGATCATTTAGATATTTATGGCGATGCAACTGCCATTGAAGATTCCTTCAGAGAATTTGCAGATAAAGTTGAAAATAAGAATAATTTATTCGTTTCCAGAGGATTGCCTTTAGATGGAATTCAAATTGAAATAATTGATAAACAAAGTCAAATTCCCCCTTTGGGGGTTAGGGGGCTTTTCATAGCTTTCAATATCCGAATTGAAAATGGATTTTATGTTTTTGATGTACAAACGCCTTCAGAAATTATCAAAAATTTACAATTTGGATTACCCGGAAGACATAATTTAATGAATGCCTTGATGGCTTTAGCAATGGCTAAAACTTATGGTACCCCAACCGAGTCCATTGCTAATGCCTTGGCTTCATTTAAAGGAATTCAACGAAGATTTTCGTATCAAATTAAGTCAGAAAAATTAGTTTATATCGATGATTATGCGCATCATCCTACGGAAATTAATGCCGTGCATCAAGCAGTTCGCGAATTGTATCCAAACCAAAAAGTATTGGCAATATTTCAACCACATTTATTCAGCAGAACCAAAGATTTTGCAGATGACTTTGCCAAAAGTTTGTCACAATTTGATGAAGTGATTTTGTTAGATATTTATCCAGCAAGAGAATTACCTATGGAAGGAATTACGTCAAGTTGGTTATTGTCAAAAATGGAAAAAAATCATAAAAAATTGGTTTCAAAAGACGCTTTAATTCCATCAATTTTAGAAAGTGATGCAAAAATAATTGTGACCATTGGTGCTGGAGATATTGGTGAATTAGTTCCAAAAATTAAAGAAGCATTATCATGAAAATTTTCTCTTGGATAAATATCAGATTAGTGCTTATGATAGGGATGGTAATATTCTTGTATTCCTTTACCTCACATCGAAATGAGATGCGAAAAATTAAGAAAACAGTGGTTGTTTTTGAAGGCAAAAACACGCTTTTTTTGAAGGAAGAAATGGTTAATAAATTGTTAATAGAAAAAAATCAGGACATAAAAACTTTAAACAAAGTTGATTTAGATTTGATGAAATTGGAAACGGCTATCAATGCCCAAGAGATGGTTCAAAAAGCAGATGTGTTTGTCAGTGTTGATGGGGTTTTAAAAGCAGTAGTGAAACAAAAAACACCTATCGGAAGAGTGTTTAATCAAGCTGGTTCTTTTTATATTGACAGAGAGGGAAATAAGATGCCCTTATCGGATAATTATACGGCTAGAGTGCCATTAATTTCTGGGGAAATAGATGTTGTAAAAAAGGAAAAAATGGCTGAAGTATTGAATAAAATTGCTGAAGATGATTTTTTAAAAAAAAATATCATATGTGTACAAGTTTTAGCCAACGGAAGCTTAGTTATGATGAATAGGAATTACGAATTTCAAATTGATTTTGGCAGAACTGTTGATATCAAAAGAAAATTTAAAAAATACAAAGCGTTTTTTCAGAATGCTGTTCTAGATAGCACATTGTACAAATACAAAAGGATTAATTTGAAGTTTACCAAGCAAGTGGTTTGCATTAAATAGTAAATTATGGAAAAAGAAAATATTGCAGTCGGATTAGACATTGGAACAACCAAAATTGTTGCCATGATTGGCAAGAAAAATGAATATGGGAAGTTGGAAATTCTGGGCGTTGGAAAATCCAAAAGTCTTGGTGTGGCTCGTGGAGTTGTTAACAATATTACACAAACCATTCAATCAATTCAACAAGCTGTTCTTGAGGCAGAAAATGATTCAGGATATAAAATAAACGATGTTGTTGTAGGTATCGCAGGACAACACATTCGAAGCATTCAACATACCGATTACGTAATTAGAGCTAATCCAGAAGAAGTAATCAATGGAAAAGACATTCAGTTATTAATTGATCAAGTTAATAAATTGGCTATGCTTCCGGGTGAAGAAATTATTCATGTATTGCCACAAGAATTTAAAATTGATGGTCAATCAGAAATAAAAGAGCCAATAGGAATGTATGGTGGAAGACTAGAAGCTAGTTTTCACGTTGTAGTTGGACAAGCTTCTTCTATAAGAAACGTAGGAAGGTGTATCCAAAATTCTGGTATTGAATTATCAGGATTAACGTTAGAACCTTTGGCTTCAGCAGATGCTGTATTGAGTCATGAAGAAAAAGAAGCCGGTGTTGCTTTGATTGATATTGGTGGAGGAACAACAGATTTAGCTATTTTCAAAGATGGAATCATACGCCACACAGCTGTAGTGCCTTTTGGTGGAAATGTGATTACTGATGATATCAAAGAAGGATGTTCAATCATAGAAAAACAAGCTGAATTATTGAAAACCAAATTTGGTTCGGCATGGCCAGGAGAGAATAAAGACAACGAAATTGTATCCATTCCTGGATTGAGAGGAAGAGATCCTAAAGAGATTTCATTGAAAAATTTATCTAAAATAATTCATGCTCGAGTAGTAGAAATTATAGAGCAAGTTTACACGGAGATAAAAGCATACGGACACGAAGATCCACGCAAAAAATTAATCGCAGGAATTGTGCTTACTGGCGGTGGCTCACAATTGAAACACATCAAACAATTAGTCGAATATATTACAGGAATGGATACCAGAATTGGGTATCCAAACGAACATTTAGCAGGCAATTCAAGTGAAGAAATTTCAAGTCCATTGTATGCCACTGCAGTAGGATTGGTAATGAATAGCATTCATAATAATTCAAATAGTGCCTACAAAATTGAACTAAAAGAAGTAGAAAAAGAAATTCAAAAACAAGTTAATCCACAACCAGTTTTTGAACCAATAGCTGAAGTTCCCAATGAAGTAGAAGAAATTAAAGTAGAAACAGAAACGGAAAAAAAGATACGAGGTTCATTTTTTGATCGCTATGTTGAAAAGATTAAAGATTTTTTAGATAACGCAGAATAAATAATATACAAAACTTAACAAAACCAAAATAGTATGATAAGCAACTCAGAATTTGGAAACATCTCATTTGATTTACCAAAGAATCAATCAAATGTGATTAAAGTAATCGGAGTTGGTGGCGGCGGAAGCAATGCTATCAATCACATGTTCAAACAAGGTATAAATGGAGTTGATTTTATAGTTTGTAACACAGACTCTCAAGCACTTCAAAACAGTCCAGTTCCCAATAAAATTCAGTTGGGTGTAAACCTTACAGAAGGTCTTGGTGCTGGAGCTAATCCTGATGTCGGACAACAATCGGCATTAGAAAGTGTTGGTGATATTGAAAAAATGTTGGACACCAATACCAAAATGGTTTTTATCACCGCAGGAATGGGTGGTGGAACAGGAACTGGAGCTGCGCCAGTAATTGCCCAAATGGCAAAAGAAAGGGGTATTCTTACTGTGGGAATCGTGACTTGTCCCTTTCAGTTTGAGGGAAAAGTTCGTCAAGACCAAGCCAAGTTAGGGGTTGAGAAATTAAGAAAACAAGTTGACTCTTTGATTGTTATCAATAACAACAAATTGAGAGAAGTATATGGAAATCTTGGTTTCAAAGCTGGATTTTCAAAAGCTGATGAAGTATTAGCTACTGCATCTCGTGGAATTGCAGAAGTTATTACACACCACTACACCCAAAACATTGATTTGAAAGATGCTAAAACTGTTTTAGAAAATAGTGGAAGAGCCATAATGGGTTCGGCTACTGCTAGCGGTGAAAACAGAGCAAAAGAAGCTATAATTGCTGCATTAGATTCTCCATTGTTGGATGATAATAAAATTTCGGGCGCCAAAAACGTATTGTTGCTTATCGTTTCTGGATCAAACGAAATTACTATTGATGAAATAGGAGAAATTAATGACCATATTCAAAGTGAAGCCGGACACAACGCCAACATTATTATGGGAGTTGGTGAAGATGAAAATTTGGGTGAATCAATAGCAGTTACTATTATTGCAACGGGATTTAATGAAGAACAACAAAATGGAATTTTAAGCATAGAAGCTAAGAAAATCATACACTCATTAGATGGAGAACACAAATTAGAGCGTGATTTAACGCAAAAGCCAGTAGAAGTTTTCCAAACTAAAATAGAATCTCCAATTGAATTTAATGAGGAAAAAATTATTTTTGAACTGATTGAAGAAGAAATTGAATCGACCGAAGGCGAATTTGTTCAACAGATAGCAAATGTAGTTTCTGATATTAGTGAAAATGAATTGATTGCAATGAATCAATTCATAAGAAATCTTGATGTTACTTTCGAAATTGTATCCCCAATAAACGATATTGATTTCAATGTAGCAACTCCTGAAGCTCTTGAAATGAAGGTTGTTGAGTCAAAAAGTATTGAAGTAGAAGAGCAAATAACCTTTACTTTTGACATGCCTGCTGTCAAACTTGAAACTATAGAAACAATCGATGAGAGTAGAGTTGTTTTTGATTTATCTGCAGAAACTCGAGATATTGAAGTCAATGAGCATGTTCAATTTGTTTCTGTAACGGAGTTGAATGAAGGTGGAATTATCAAATATTCTCTTGAAGAGTACATGGAAGTGGAAAATGATTTATTAAACTCAAAACCAGTTGCCAAAGTAGTGGAAGAGCCAATAGCTGACGAGTTAAAAATCACTATGAAACAAATGGAAACTGAAAAACCACAATCTTTTGTGAGTCAGTTTGAAGATGTTTCTCCTGTAGAAATGACCATCGAAGAAACATTGAAGCACAGAGCTGACGAAAGAAGAAGAAAATTAAAAGAGTTTAATTATAAATTCAACAACAATCCATCAAGAGTTGATGAAATGGAAAAAGAGCCAGCTTATAAACGCCATGGCATCGATCTTTCAAACAATACCCAAACAAACAATGCAAGCTCAAGAATGTCTTTAGGAACAGATAGTAATGACGATTTGCAAATTCGTTCCAATAATTCGTTCTTACACGATAATGTAGATTAATTAATTTGTTAATCTCATAATTCTAAACCCGAAAATTTCAGTTAAATTTTCGGGTTATTTTTTTATATTTGCATGACTTTTTAGTCGTCTTAAAATCTAATCATCTAAGCGGTCTAATAATCAAAAAATCTAAATTATGAGTTTATCAACCCAAATAATTGACGATATGAAAAATGCTATGCGTGCTAAAGACACTGTAGCTTTAGAAGCGCTTCGTGCCATCAAATCAGAACTTTTATTAGCGCAAACTTCATCAGGATCTAAAGAAGAAATCACCGAAGCTGAAGAAATCAAAATTTTACAAAAATTGGTAAAAATGCGTAAAGACAGTGCTTCAATTTTTACCGCACAAAATCGTCCTGATTTAGCCGAACCAGAACTGGCACAGATAGCTATTATTGAAAAATTTCTGCCAGCTCAATTAAGCGAAGCTGAAGTAGAAGTCGTGATTGCAAAAATAATTGCAGAAACTGGCGCTTCAGGAATAGCTTCTATGGGAAAAGTAATGGGATTAGCTACAGCACAACTTGGCGGAACTGCAGAGGGTAAAACTATTTCTACAATTGTAAAGAAACTTTTAATTTAATAAAGCGCGAGGTACAAAATACAAGGTACGAGAATAACTTCGTACTTCCAACTTCGTACTTCCAACTTTAAACTGGCTGCGTAGTTCAACTGGATAGAATATCAGATTTCGGCTCTGAGGGTTGGGGGTTCGAATCCCTTCGCGGTCACGAATAATTCAAATTCCGATAATTAAATGCTCCTTTTTGAAGGAGCATTTTAATTATAAAGAAGTAATATTTTTTAAATCCGCTATCGTTGCAATAGGATCCTCTGCTTTAAAGACATAATTACCGGCGACTAAAGCATCGGCTCCAGCCCGAACTAATTCGGCAGCATTTTTATTTGTCACTCCGCCATCAATTTCAATTAAGGTAGCGGCATTGTTTTTAACGATAAGTTCTTTCAATTGCGCTACTTTTTTATACGTGTTTTCAATATAAGATTGTCCACCAAAACCTGGGTTAACACTCATAATACAAACCAAATCAATATCCTGAATCACATCTTCCAATAAACTTACATTGGTATGCGGATTCAAAGCAACTCCGGCTTTCATTCCTTCTGCTTTTATTGCTTGAAGTGTGCGATGCAAATGCGTGCAGGCTTCATAATGTACCGTAAGAATATCGGCACCCAAGTTTTTAAATGTTTTTATGTATCGGTCTGGATCTACAATCATTAAATGGACATCGATTGTTTTTTTTGCATGTTTGGTAATCGCTTCCAAAACAGGCATCCCAAAAGAAATATTTGGAACAAAAACACCGTCCATGAT
>NZ_JBKCVI010000092.1:0-4336 GCF_046317795.1 Flavobacterium sp.
CTATAAAATTTGGCTTCACGGGTTGAAAATTATTCCAATCCAACTGTAATTTGTTTTTGCGTGCCTCTTCAATAGATAGATAATTTTTATCCCGACTTCTATTTAAATACCCTTCACGCAACTTGTCGTATTCTTCACGAATTGCTTTTTCATAACTTTCTTTGGTCTCGGTTTGAAGCAAATTGCTAGCCACAGTAACCGCCCGTGAAGCATCGTTTACGTGAACCACTGTTGCTTTATATTCCGGAGCAATTTTAACGGCAGTGTGCGCTCGAGAAGTTGTGGCGCCACCAATCATAATCGGAATTTTGATATTAAGTTTGTCTAATTCTTTAGCCAAATAAACCATTTCGTCTAATGATGGTGTAATCAATCCGCTTAATCCAATAATATCTACATTATGTTCAATGGCAGCTTGAATGATTTTTTCGGGTGGTACCATTACGCCCAAATCGATGATTTCAAAATTATTACAACCCAAAACAACCGCTACAATATTTTTACCGATATCGTGCACATCGCCTTTTACGGTGGCCATCAGGATCCTCCCATTACTCGACGAAGTCGAGTCTCCTTTTTCATGTTCTATGAATGGAAGAAGATATGCCACTGCTTTTTTCATAACACGCGCCGATTTTACTACTTGAGGCAAAAACATTTTTCCGCTTCCAAATAAATCTCCCACTACATTCATTCCGGCCATCAAATTGATTTCAATGACATCAATGGCTTTCTCTGAATTTAATCGTGCTTCTTCAACATCAGTTTCTATAAACTCGTCAATTCCTTTTACTAAAGAATGGGTCAATCTTTCTTGGATGGTTCCATCTCTCCAAGCTCCCCTCTCCTTTGGAGAGGGGTTGGGGGTGAGGCCTCCTTTAAAACTTTCGGCTAAATCCAATAATCGTTCGGTGGCGTCTTCTCTTCTATTTAAAAGAACATCTTCAACGTGTTCTAATAAAGTTTTGTCAATTTCATCATAAATCTCCAACATTTCTGGATTTACGATTCCCATAGTCATTCCGTTTTGAATAGCATGATAAAGAAAAGCAGAATGCATGGCTTCACGTACTTTATCGTTTCCACGGAATGAAAAAGAAACGTTACTCACTCCGCCTGAAACTCCGGCATAAGGCAGATTTTCTCTAATCCATTTGGTAGCTTTGAAAAAGTCTAAGGCATTTAATTTGTGCTCTTCCATTCCGGTGGCAACAGGAAAAATATTAGGGTCAAAGATGATGTCTTCTGCTGGAAAATTTACTTCATTTACAAGAATATCATAGCTTCTTTTGCAAATTTCGATGCGTCTTTCGTAAGTATCGGCTTGTCCTTTTTCATCAAATGCCATTATTATTACTGCGGCGCCGTATCTCTTTATCAATTTGGCGTGATGTATAAAAACAGCTTCTCCTTCTTTTAATGAAATGGAATTTACAACACCTTTCCCTTGAATGACTTTCAAACCCGCTTCGATGATTTCCCATTTGGAACTATCAATCATTACGGGAACACGAGCAATATCGGGTTCTGCAGCAATAAGGTTTAGGAACTTGGTCATAGCATATACACCATCCAACATTCCTTCGTCCATATTGACATCGATGATTTGTGCGCCACCTTCTACTTGATCACGAGCTACAGAAAGTGCTTCGTCGTATTTCTCCTCTTTAATTAATCGAAGGAATTTTCGTGAACCTGTAACGTTTGTTCGTTCGCCTACGTTAATAAAATTAGTTTCAGGAGTTACAACTAAAGGTTCGAGACCGGATAATTTTAGGTATTTATTTTCAGACATTATTATTTTGTTTACTCGCTAAGGCACAAAGTTTTTTAGCCACGGATTACACAGATTTTTACAGATTTTAATTCTAATGGACGAGAACATTTCGTGGTTTAAATTCTGCGGCTACATCAGCAATCGCTTTGATATGTTCTGGAGTTGTCCCGCAGCAACCACCAATAATATTTACTAAATTATCTTCTAAATATTCTTTGATTAACGCCTGCATTTCTTGAGGAGTTTGGTCATATTGCCCGAAAGCATTGGGTAAACCAGCGTTTGGATGTGCGGAAATATTGAGTTGTGTGTTCATTGCCAAACGTTTTAAATAGGGTTTTAGTTGGTCGGCTCCAAGTGCACAATTGAAACCTATACTTAACAAATCAATATGCTGAATTGATATTAAAAAGGCTTCTACAGTTTGTCCAGAAAGTGTTCTTCCGGAAGCATCTGTAATCGTTCCCGAAACCATTACGGGAATATCGAGATTACGTTCTTCTTTTACTTCTTCTATGGCGAATAAAGCAGCTTTTGCATTTAACGTATCAAAGATAGTTTCTACCAATAAAATATCGCAACCTCCGTCAATTAAAGCTTCTACTTGTTGTTTATAGGCAATTAGTAAATCGTCAAAAGTTACCGCACGAAATCCCGGATCGTTTACATCGGGCGACATAGATGCTGTTCGGTTTGTTGGTCCGATGGAACCTGCAACAAAGCGTGGTTTATCTTTAAATTCATCTGCCACTTCTCGGGCGATTTTAGCGGATTGATAATTCAATTCGTATACTAAATCCTCTAGGTGATAATCGGCCATTCCGATGGTGGTTCCTGAAAATGTATTGGTTTCAACAATATCAGCACCAGCTTGAAAATACAGTCGGTGCACTTGTTTTACCGCTTCGGGTTGTGTGATGGAAAGCAAGTCGTTGTTTCCTTTTAACGGATGTGGAAAATCTTTAAACCGTTCGCCGCGGAAATCTTCTTCAGAAAAATTGTTGCGTTGCAACATGGTTCCCATGGCTCCGTCTAGAACTAGGATTCTTTCTTTTATGGCTTCTTGAATTTTTGACATAATTTTTTTTGTTACACAGAGTTACACGGAGTTTTCACAAAGTGTCTCAAAGTTTTTTTAATGTTTATAATTAAAAATTACGTTTTTTAGAAACCTAATTTTACAAAAATGGATTACTCATTAGCCCTGATTGAAGCGACATCCTTTTTTGTTTTTAAGAGAGACCCTTCGACAGCGCTAAAGGTGACAAAACAAAAAAGATATAGCGGAAAGCAGGAAACAGCTCCTAAAAATTATTATATGATATCTGAAAGTTGAGAAGATTTCTCGGGTTATCTGTTCTCTATTTCTGATTTAACAGCTGCTGAAACAAACTGAAACAAGTTCAGTTCAAGTGTTCAGCATAAAGATAGAATGTAGCACCTTTCCACTGAGGCGGAGGTTGCTAAGCTTTCATCGGGTCTATTCCCTCCAGCTTTCGTGATAACATCAATAAGTTTATGAACACTGCAAAGTAAAGGCATAGAATTTTAATTTGCAAGGGTTTTTTTTTATTTTATACTAGAATAGTGAAATAAAAAAAACAGATAATAATTTGCAATTCAATTTGATTTTATACATTTGCACTCGAAATTAAGAGGAAAAATTTGTACTGATTGCAACCTCTATTCGAACTTGAATCTTTCATTAAATACTAAAACAAGTTCAGAATAAAAAAATGCTAAAGCAGAAATTCTTCTTTAGCTTTTCAAGCAATCACTTTTTTTCCTTCAAACAATAATATTAAACTAAAATATAGTTATGGCTTATTTATTTACGTCGGAGTCAGTAAGTGAAGGACATCCGGACAAAGTTGCTGATCAAATTTCTGATGCGTTAATCGACAATTTTCTAGCATTTGACGCCGAGTCAAAAGTAGCTTGCGAAACCTTGGTAACTACAGGTCAAGTAATTCTTGCTGGAGAAGTAAAATCGAATACCTATCTTGATGTGCAACAAATTGCAAGAGAAGTAATTAGAAAAATCGGTTATACTAAAAGTGAGTATATGTTTGAAGCCAATTCTTGTGGAATTCTATCAGCAATTCACGAGCAATCAGCCGACATTAATCAAGGTGTAGATAGAGCAAGTAAAGAAGAACAAGGCGCTGGCGACCAAGGAATGATGTTTGGTTATGCTACCAATGAAACGGAAAATTACATGCCATTAGCATTAGATATTTCACATGCTTTGTTGATTGAATTAGCCAACTTAAGAAGAGAAAATAACGAAATTAAATACCTTCGCCCTGATGCCAAATCACAAGTAACTTTAGAGTATTCTGACGATAACAAACCACAACGTATAGATGCGATAGTAATTTCAACTCAACACGATGATTTTGATGAAGAAGCAACAATGTTGGCAAAAATTAAAAGTGATTTAGTGTCTATTTTAATTCCAAGAATTAAAGCAAAATATCCTCAATATGCTCATTTCTTTAATGATAATATTACGTATCATATTAACCCAACTGGAAAATTCGTAATTGGTGGACCACA
>NZ_JBKCVI010000093.1:0-5046 GCF_046317795.1 Flavobacterium sp.
CAATTTAGAACTCTACACAGCATTAGAAAAAAAACAAAAAAGCATCGCCGTTATGATTGCTCATTACGCAACCTATGAATGGGTAATCTCGATGAACAGAAAAATTGAATTTGAGGGTTTTGCTATTTATAAAAAAGTCAATAACAAATATTTTGACAAATTAGTAAGAAACATTCGCTCCAAATTCAAAGCTACTTTGATAACAACATCTCAAACCATTCCAGTGATTAAGGAAAATGAAAGTTTGGGTCATCGAGGCGTTTATGGTTTTGCCAGTGATCAATCTCCCCAAGAATCAAAAGCTTTTCATTGGCAAAAATTTATGGGAATTGAAACTCCTGTTTATACCGGTGCCGAAATGCTTGTCAAACGATTTGATATGAATGTGATTTTCCTTCGTGTCAAAAAAGTAAAACGAGGTTATTATGAAGCAACTTTTGAACTGATGTTTGACAATCCAAAAGAAGTGCCCGATTATCAAATATCGGATGAGTTTTTGAGAAGAGTTGAAAAACAAATCTATGAAGCTCCCGAATATTATTTGTGGACACACAAACGCTGGAAACACAGAAAAATATAGTGGTCAGTTTTCAGTCCCGAACTATCGGGAGTATTCAGCATTTTAAATTGAGAACCAATCTTTGACCATTTCTTTTTCCGAATGGTTGTCGTTTTTATGGGCAAATTCATTGGTTTTTGGGTTATAATCATAATCCTTTGACCAAACCAGATGGTTTTTTGCTAAATCTTTAATACTATCACAAACCATTGTTATTTCTTCATTTGTAGTCGTTGGATGAATTGACATTCTAATCCATCCCGGTTTTTTGATTAAATCGCCAGATGTGATTTGGCAAATCAAATCATTTGAAGTCTCTTGGTCAACGTGTAATAAATAATGACCATAAGTTCCAGCACAACTGCAGCCACCACGTGTTTGTATCCCAAATTTATCATTCAATAATTTTACTCCTAAGTTAAAATGCAACCCTTCAATGTAAAAAGAAATTACCCCTAATCGATCTTGATGTTGATTGGCTAAAATGTGTAAATTTTCAATAGTATTAAGCTCGGAAAAAATATACTCAACCATTTCATGTTCACGCTCCAAGATGTTTTTCACACCCATTTTCTCCTTCAACTGAATGGCCAAAGCGGTTTTTATAACTTGCAGAAAACCGGGGGTTCCACCATCTTCTCTGTCTTCAATATTGTCAATATATTTATGTTCTCCCCAAGGATTTGTCCAACTTACAGTGCCGCCACCGGGACAATCGGGTACATTGTTTTTATACAAATTTTTATTAAAAATCAACACTCCAGAAGTGCCTGGTCCGCCTAGAAATTTGTGCGGAGAAAAGAAAATAGCATCTAAGTAACGTTCATCATCAGGGTGCATATTGATGTCAACATAAGGTCCAGAACAAGCAAAGTCAACAAAACAAACTCCTCCATGTTGGTGCATCATTTTGGCTACTTCGTGATAGGGCGTTCTAATTCCTGTTACGTTGGAGCACGAAGTAATTGATGCAATTTTAAAACTTCTGTCTTTGTATTTTTCAAGTAACGTACTGAATTCCTCTAGGCAAAACAATCCCTCATCATTTGCTGGAATAACCACTACATCGGCTATGGTTTCCAACCAAGAGGTTTGATTGGAATGATGCTCCATGTGGGAAATAAAAACAATCGGTTTTAGTGCTTTGGGTATGGTTGTAAATTCTTTTAAATTCTCTGGAATCCGCAGACCTAATATCCGTTGAAATTTATTCACTACACCTGTCATACCCGTTCCATCAGTAATCAAAACATCATTTTCATTGGCATTGACATGATTTTTAATAATATGTCTTGCTTTGTGATAGGCCATGGTCATGGCGGTTCCCGAAATGGTCGTTTCGGTATGCGTATTGGCTACAAATGGCCCAAACTCATTCATCATTTTTTCCTCAATAGGACGATACAATCTTCCACTGGCTGTCCAATCGGTATACACTATTTTATTTCGTCCATAAGCAGAATCAAATTCTTGGTTAATCCCAATAATATTTTGACGAAATTGCAGAAAATAGTATTCTAAGTTGGTTGTAGTTTCTGAGGCAATCATTTGATAATTATTTGGGTTCAAAGATACATTATTTTTAATTTTTTGGAATTACTTCTCGTTTTCAAATCAACTAATTTATGAAGCCAAAAAACAAAGTTGTTGCTTTTTTTATTTGCTTTTTTTAAATAACTCTATTTTTGTACTATTTATTGCCCAAAAAACAGTAAAAAATCACCATTAGTGGTGATTTTTTTTTAAATTTATCTGCTCACCTTTGAACACATAACTATTTAAAAACAAAACATTATGAAAATTTATGAATCAGAAGGAACATTTAGCCCCACCAAAAAAGAATTTAGTTTTAAGGTACAAGCCACTAAAATTGGCGAAGATACTTATGAAATCAAACAGTATTTTGACATTTGCAGAAATGATAGATTTGCCATTGTAGCTATTTTAAGTACTAAAAATGGCAATAAAAATGACTTGAGTCGCAAAAAACCCAACCATACTATTGACGTTACCAATATCCCATACAGCAAGCTAAAAAGAGATTTAAGAAAACCTGACGATTCAGACATTGCCGATGCTGTAAATAAAAAAAACGAAATTATTCTTTATGTCCACCATGCCATTGGTTTTGACATCAACAATCCAGAGGATAAGGCATATCTCGAAAGTTACAAAAACGGAACCGCTACAAATCCACCTAGTATTGCAGGAGGTGCTCCTCCTGGAAAAAAAGGAACAGGTGTGTTGTTATAAAAAAAATAAATGATAGCTTTAAAAAAAATAATACTAACAACAGTGCTCTTCTTTGGAATCGCTGTTGTTAGTTTGGCACAAAACCGCCAACTTAAACAATTTGATACCGCATTTGAATCTTTAGATTTTAATGATCGAATTACTGCACTCAAGAAAATAAATCCGGAAACGCTATCGGCAAACGATAAAGGAAATTATTATCGACTGTATGCTCAAACTTTTTATTACAATAGCGAAGGCGACCAAGCGTTGCGCTATTTTATGAAATCAATTGAAGTTTATCAAAATAGTGGGAATTTACAAAAAGCAAATGAAATCAAGATTACCGTTGTCGAGATAAAAAGCTTATCGGGCTATGCTTATATAGACTATCAATCCTTGCTCGAAGAGGTAATAGCGTATGCCAAAAAAACAAATAACACAAAACTGCTTCGTGATACTTTTAAACTAACAGCCAATTGTATCATTACTGAAGAAACTAAAAAAGCGATTAACTATTATCAACTCGCCATTATTGAAAATAAAAAATTAAAAGACACCCTTTTTGAAAGCCATTTACTCAGCAATATTGGACTGGCATACAATGAATATCTCAAACAACCAGAAGTTGGCAGAAAGTACTTTAAAAATATCTTACCCTATTATCAAAAGAAAAAAGAGTACTATTATGTTGCTTGTACTTATATTAACATGGCTTCGGTAATGCGAAAAGAAAACAAGCTGGACTCTGCTATTTACTATTACAAAAAAGCGGATTCACTTGATTTTAAAAATAATCGCACTAATCTTAAAATTATACTTTATACTGAAATGTCCAACACCTATAAAGAGTTGAAGGACTATAAAAGTGCTTTGGAATATTCAGAAAAACAAAAAGTATTTGAAAATATTAATGACAATAAAGAAATTACAAAAGCCATTAGAGATATAGATACAAAATACCAAACCAAAGAAAACAAACTCCAAATATCATCGCTGAAAGATACCCTGGAAAAAGCAGGAATAGTACTGATAGTCCTTCTTTTAGCTCTCATAGTTTTCTTTCTTGGCTATCAAAACCTGAGAAGAAAGAAAAAAATAGCGGAACAGGAACAACTCATCCAAAACCAAAAACTAGAAAATATTCTACAAGAACAAGAACTCAACGAGATTGATAAACTCATAGAAGGACAAGAAAAAGAGCGAATCAAAATAGCCAATGAGCTTCACGATAATATGGGCAGTATGCTAGCCACCATAAAACTCAACTTTGAAAACCTAAAACTACGTAAAGATAGAATTGAACCCGAAGACGAACAACTATTTGACAAAACAGATTCACTACTAGAAGAGGCCTACCAAAAAGTAAGAAGTATAGCCCATACCCAAAACGCAGGAGTAATAGGCAACGAAGGACTAGTCCCTGCCCTATTCAACATAGCCAATAAAATTACAATACCCGGAAAACTATCGGTGCAAGTAATCCCATTTGGACTCAACGAACGGTTAGAAAACTCGCTTGAACTCGCCATTTTTAGAATGATACAAGAACTATTGACCAATGCGGTAAAACACGCCCAAGCCACAGAAATTACCATTAGCTTAACCCAACATGAAAATAACCTTAACATCATCATAGAAGACAACGGGAAAGGATTTAATCCTAAGAATAGGAATAAAAATGAAGGTATGGGATTGACTCATATTGAGAAAAAAACAGAACAACTAGGTGGCAACTTTTCGATTGATAGTACAGAAGGAAGAGGCACATCCATACTAATAGACCTACCATTATGATTACTATTGCGATAGCCGAAGACCATCAAGCGCTTATAGACGGACTGAAATTATTTCTTCAAAATGAAAACGACATACAAGTTGTTGGCGAAGCCAATGACGGCGAAGCGCTCATTGAACTGGTCAAAATAAAAAGACCCACAGTGGTGCTCACCGATATCAGAATGCCCAAATGTGATGGCATCAAAGCCACCAAAATCATTAAAGAGCTTTTTCCCGAGACCAAAGTAGTCTGCTTTAGCATGTTTGACCAAGTGGAAGCCGTTGACCAGATGATGGAAGCTGGAGCGTCGGGGTATTTATTAAAAAATGCTTCCCTAGTAACGCTCCTCGAAGCCATTCGACATGTAGTAAAATTTGGTACTTATTATGATTACAACGTTATTCTTAACCACCATCATACCAAAGAAACGATTATCCTGAGCACAAGAGAAAAAGAAATCTTGCGACTCGTTGCC
>NZ_JBKCVI010000094.1:0-21551 GCF_046317795.1 Flavobacterium sp.
ACGACAAGAGAGCAATATTTTTGAAGGCGTATCATTAGGCACACACGTAATCCATGTTTGGGATACCGAAGGAGGCGATTACAGCTGTGAGGAACTCGTTATAGAAGACGTTCAAATCATCGATTACCCATATTATTTCACCCCAAATGGCGACGGATATAATGATACTTGGAATATAAAAGGTTTAGGTGGACAACCAAACGCCAAGATTTACATCTTTGACCGTCATGGAAAACTAATCAAACAACTCAGTTCCAAAGGACAAGGGTGGGATGGAACGTACAACGGCCAACAATTGCCATCAGATGATTATTGGTTTACTGTGGATTATCTCGAACAAAGCACGATGAAACAATTTAAAGCCCATTTTGCAATGAAGAGATAAACTTTGAATAGGCCTAAATAATTTGTAACTATTATTTAGGACTAGTCAAAATAATTACTTATGCATCTAAATCAACTTTAGTTTCATCAGCAATTTTTTTATAAGTTCCATTAACCAGTTTTTCACGAATAATCTCAAAAGCAGCTAATGTTTCATCTATATCAGCTAATGTATGAGATGCAGTAGGAATCATTCTTAACAATATAATTCCTTTTGGAATAACAGGATAAATAACAATAGAAAGGAAAATTCCATAATTCTCTCTCAAATCATTGACCATAACCATAGCTTCAGGAACGCTTCCTTCTAAATATACTGGCGTAACACATGTATTGGTATCGCCTATATTAAAGTTTCGAGCACGTAATCCATTTTGCAATGCGTCTACATTTTGCCAAAGTTTGTCTTTCAATCCTGGATTATCTCTTAATAATTGTAATCTTTTCAAAGCACCAACAGTTTGTATCATTGGCAATGCTTTGGCAAACATTTGAGAACGTAAATTATATTTCAAATAATCGATAATATCCTTATCAGCAGCAAGAAAAGCACCAATGCTCGCCATAGATTTTGCAAATGTCGAGAAATAAACATCAATTTCATCTTGAACACCTTGCTCTTCTCCAGCACCAGCGCCAGTTTTTCCTAGTGTGCCAAAACCGTGAGCATCGTCTACTAATAAGCGAAAATTGTATTTCTTTTTCATTTCCACAATTTCTTTCAATTTTCCTTGTTGGCCTCGCATTCCAAAAACACCTTCGGTGATGAAAAGAATTCCACCACCAGTTTCAGTTGCCATTTTGGTAGCACGTTGCAGGTTTTTCTCCATGCTTTCAACGTCATTATGACGATAGGTAAAACGTTTTCCCATGTGCAAACGAACACCATCAATAATACAAGCGTGCGCATCTACATCATACACTATAATATCATTTTTGGTAACCAAAGCATCAATACATGACATAATTCCTTGGTACCCAAAGTTCAATAAATAAGCTGATTCTTTTTGAACAAAAGCAGCCAATTCATTTTCTAATTGTTCGTGAGCATCAGTGTGACCACTCATCATTCTAGCACCCATTGGATATGCTGCACCATATTGAATCGCTGCTTCAGTATCTGCTTTTCGAACTTCGGGATGATTGGCAAGTCCTAAATAATCATTCAAACTCCAATTCAAAATATTTTTTCCTTGAAATTGCATTCTTGGTCCTAATTCTCCTTCTAATTTTGGAAAAACAAAATAACCTTCAGCTTGTGAAGCCCATTTTCCTAGTGGACCTTTATTGTTTTGTATTCTTTCGAATAAATCTTTTACCATAATTTTATATAGTTTTAAAACGGTGCAAAAATAGTAATAAAAATATTGAAATAAAAGATTATCAATTATGTTTTTGAAACTCAAACTACATTTATATTTGCTTACTAAAATTGTTAAATATGCAACTCGTATTCGCTTCAAATAATAAGAATAAAATCAAGGAAATTCAAATTTTGCTTCCTCCAATGTTTCAATTATTGAGTTTAGAGGACATAGGTTGCCTTGAAGAAATCCCTGAAACTGCCGATACTATTGAAGGTAATGCTATACTAAAAGCCAATTATGTAACCCAAAATTATGGCTACAATTGTTTTGCCGATGATACCGGTTTGGAAGTCGATGCTTTGAATGGAGAGCCCGGAGTTTTTTCGGCAAGATATGCTGGTGAGCAAAGAGATGCTAATGATAATATGGATAAATTATTGGCTAATCTTGAAGGTAAATCCAATAGAAATTCACAATTTAAAACGGTTATAGCATTAAATCTTGACGGAAAACAAAACCTTTTTACAGGAGTCATCAACGGAAAAATCATAGAAGAAAAAATAGGAACCAACGGTTTTGGTTACGACCCAATATTTATAGCTGATGGGTACTATAAAACCTTTGCTGAGTTAACTTTAGAAGAAAAATCAGTTATTAGCCATCGTGGTTTGGCTGTGAAGCAATTGGTTGATTTTTTAAAATAAAGATGGAAGATAGAAGTAGGAAGAAGGAAGTTTTTGTGTAAAATATTAACTTCTTTTCCTTGGTATCTCCCATCTTCCATTCTTCCATCTTCTGACCAAAACATAATTCGCTGATTATCAAAACCAAACAAATTAGTTTTTACGGTATATAAAACATACCTTTGCACCAAATTTTAAAATACAATATGAATAAATTTGAACAATTAGGTCTGAATGAATCGTTACTGCTGGCGATCAAAGATCTAGGATTTGAGAATCCGTCAGAAGTGCAAGAAAAAGCGATTCCAGTACTATTGGAACAAAACACAGACTTGGTAGCTTTAGCACAAACAGGTACAGGGAAAACGGCAGCTTTTGGTTTCCCGCTAATACAAAAAATTGATGCTGAAGATAGAAGTACGCAAGCGTTAATTTTATCACCAACGCGTGAGCTTTGCTTACAAATCACCAACGAAATTAAACAATACTCAAAATATGTAAAGGGTTTACATACAGTGGCAGTTTATGGTGGTGCCAGTATTACAGAACAAGCCCGAGAGATTAAACGTGGCGCACAAATTATTGTGGCAACGCCAGGACGAATGCAAGACATGATTAATCGTGGATTGGTAAACATCAAAAACATTAACTTCTGTATTCTTGATGAAGCCGATGAGATGTTGAATATGGGATTTTATGAAGACATTGTATCCATTTTGTCGGATACTCCAGATGAGAAAAACACTTGGTTATTCTCAGCAACAATGCCTGCAGAAGTAGCACGCATAGCTAAGAAATTTATGCACAATCCAGCAGAAGTTACTGTTGGAACTAAAAATTCAGGAACAGCAACAGTTTCACACGAATTTTACTGTGTGAATGCTCGTGATCGATACGAGGCATTGAAAAGATTGGCCGATGCTAATCCCGATATATTTTCAGTAGTTTTTTGTAGAACCAAAAGAGACACTCAAGCCGTCGCTGAAAAGTTAATTGAAGACGGCTACAATGCAGCAGCTTTGCATGGCGATTTATCACAAGCACAACGTGATGGTGTAATGAAATCGTTTAGAGGTCGTCAAATTCAAATGTTGGTTGCGACTGATGTTGCTGCTCGTGGAATTGACGTTGATAATATTACACACGTAGTAAACTATCAATTACCAGATGAAATTGAAACCTATACACACCGTTCAGGAAGAACCGGTAGAGCTGGGAAATTGGGAACTTCTATCGTAATCATCACCAAAAGTGAGTTGCGAAAAATTTCATCAATCGAAAGAATCATCCAACAAAAATTTCAAGAAAAAACGATTCCATCTGGAATGGAAATCTGTGAAATCCAATTGTTGCACTTAGCCAATAAAATTAAAGATACCGAAGTAGATCATGAGATAGACAACTATCTTCCAGCTATCAACGAAGTACTTGATGGTTTGTCGAAAGAAGAATTGATTAAGAAAATGGTTTCTGTGGAGTTCAATAGATTTATCAATTACTACAAAAAGAAACGTGATTTATCTGGTGAAAAAGGTGAAAGAAGTGAACGTAGTTCAGAACCAAGAGAAATTAGAGCTGGAGATCCTGTTCGTTATTTTGTAAACATTGGTTCAAGAGATGATTTTGATTGGATGCAATTAAAAGATTTCTTAAAAGATACATTAGACTTAGGTCGTGATGATGTGTTCAAAGTGGATGTCAAAGAAGGTTTCTCTTTCTTCAATACTGATGGAGAACATACTGATAAAGTGATGTCTGTTCTAAACTGATATGACATGAACGGACGAAGAATTAATGTTGAGATTTCTAAACACGACGGTGGAAGCAGAGAAAGACGTGACCATAACGGAAGAAGTGGTGGCGGAGAAAGAAGAAGCTCAGGCGGATTTGGAGGAAGAAGTTCAGCACCAAGAAGTGGTGGCGGAAGTTTCGGTACTAGAAAAGAAGGTGGATTCAGAAGCGACAGAGGATCTGCTCCAAGACGTGAAGGTGGTTTTTCATCAGACAGACCAGCTAGAGAAAGTGGATTTAGAAGCGATAGAAGTGCAGCTCCAAAAAGAGAACCAGGTTCTTTTCAAAGAGAAGAACGAGCACCCAGACGTTCAGGAGGAAGCGCTGATAAACCAGCAGGTCGTTCATTTGATGATGCTAAAGCAAAAAGACCAAGAAAAAGTTAACTATTTTAAATGTCAAAAATAAAAAATCCAAATAACAATAATTTGGCACTTTTAATAAACTCCAGTTTCTAAATGAAATCAGAGTTTTTTTTTCATTTTTTGAAGTTGACTTTTATTTGGAATTTGTGATTTAAAATTTGGAATTTCAACATTTTGTTAATTTTGTTCTAATTCTAAATACAAACTGTAAAATATCTTAAAAGAGTTTCATACTTTTAAACCATCAAAATTGGCTATGAGATATTTTACAGTTATTTACATTTTTATGCTTTCCCTAAGTGCATTTGCACAAGACAATCAAATTGCCCAAAAAGTTTCCGGAACTATTGTTAATGATAATAATTTACTGCCAATTGCGAATGCAAATGTCATCAATATTAACAAAGTAAAAGGTGTTGTTACCAATGCCAAAGGTTTTTTTGAACTCGAAGTTAGTGTCAGTGATACACTTCACATTTCAATTTTAGGATACCAATCTTTGAGAGTTAGGGTTACGAATGACTGGTTAAAAAACGGCACAGCAAAGATTTTTTTAACCGAAAAGGCCATTGCGCTTGAAGAAATTGTTGTTAAAAAATATGATTTAACAGGATATCTTGAAATTGATTCAAAACTAATTCCCGAAAAAGAAAATTTCAGATATAGTATATCTGGATTACCAGCAGCATACGAAGCTGGTGAAAGTTCGCCAAATGCTTTCACTCGCGTATTAGGTTCTATTTTTAATCCTGCCGATATGTTGTATAATTTCTTTGGCAATAAACCCACGGAGCTAAAAAGACTTAAGGCAATGAAGAAAGATGATACAGTGAGAAACCTTTTGGAATCTAAGTTTGATAGAGAGACCATCGCGGCACTTTTAGGTGTAGACAAAAAAGAAATTGCCGAAATTCTACAGCGTTGTAATTATTCCGAATCCTTTATTCAAACCGCCAACGATTTGCAAATCATGGATGCTATCAGCGAATGTTATGAGCAGTATAAGATATTGAAGAAAAATTAAAATTATTTTTCAGAATAATACCGTTCCTCAATTCTCTTAATGTCTTTAATGGTATTCTTTGCCCAAAGCAATCTTTTTTCCAATATTTCGTCTTCTGAAAGTTTCCAATTTACATTAGATTGACGTAGGCGAGTGGTAATGTCTTGAATAATTATCGCTGCCGAAACGGAAATATTCAAACTTTCCGTAAAACCTACCATAGGTATTTTCAAAAAACCATCGGCTTGTTCCATTACTTCTTGAGAAAGTCCTTCTTTTTCGGTGCCAAAAAATAAAGCACTTTTCTTGGTTACATCAAACTCGTGTAACAAACAAGAATCATTATGTGGAGTAGTAGCAATGATTTGATAACCTTTACTTTTTAGCGTTTGAATACAGTTTGATATGTTCTCAAATTTGTTAATATCCACCCATTTTTGAGCACCCATAGCGATTTACTTGTCAATATTTTTGCCAAAGTGTTGCTCCACAATATTGATTTCTTGTATCCCAAAAACTTCACAACTACGCATCACAGCACTGGTGTTATGAAACTGAAAAATATCTTCTACTGCAATGGTAAAATGATTCGTGCGATTGTCTAATACTTTTTGAAACCGTTCCTTTCTGTTGTTTGTTAAAAATTCTTCGAGATAGTTGAGATAATCGAAGTCAATCATAATTATTTTTAGTTTATCTATTCGCTTCAGATATCCAATGAAACTGTCTCTCTGCTAACTGGAAAGTCTTATCACTTTTAATTAGTTCATAGAATAAAGTGTCCTTTTTGAACACACCTTCTAACTGAAGTGTATTTTTATTAATAAATTTATATTTCATCTTAAATAAACTAACACTATCTGACATCCCTTCTTTAAAATGAATTATTTTTTTGGAATTATCAGTTTCATAAATAAAGTAAGCTCTCCCGTACCTATTCAAAAAGGTAGTATCGGCTGTTTTGATGCTTCCCATTTTTCCTTTATCAAATATAAAATCCTTCCATGCTAATGTATCATTAGCGTTGAAAGAAACGACTTTATTATTCTTTTTAAATTCTTTAATATTGTATACACCTTTTGGAATTACATTCGTATCAGATACATTTACTTGCCCGTACCAATCGATGCAATCGTATAGATTAAAACCAATGGTAAGAATTATAAAGACAACCTTTAGAACAATTCGAACTATTCTTTGCCATCTTTTAGTCAATGGATAATTATATTTAGTTGTTGGAACTGTTGGTTTATTAAATACAAAAAAATTAAGGTATTTTCTGCTGTCAATTGTTAATAAAAATAAGTAACAAATGACAATCTCCATAGAATATAACTTAACTGGAATATCATAACACATATTCATTACAAACACATTTATAAATACCCCAAGTCCAACAATTAACCCTAGTGGAATTGTTCTTCTGTACAGAAGTAACAGGCCAACAGTGACTTCCATAAAACCCGAAAAGAATTGGTAGGGTTGAGAATAGCCAATAAACATCCAACTAAATCGCATCGGTAGAAAATCGCCTAGAGGTGTCGCTAATTGACTTAAAGTTGGAAAAGGCATTTGCAACGCAAACAATTTGATAAAACCATATGTAAATGCTACCGAAGCTATGTAATACCGAATCAACGTTATTAGCCAATAGAAAATGGTAGGTGACTCCTTATTTTTTCTGCCCAAAAAGTTCCATAATAACGCAAAAACAAAGGATAAAATTATAATGGTATAAAACTCAGCCCAAGCATAGGAAGTATCTCCGCTTCCATAACCTTCGGTGTTGAGTGGATGCTTGACATGCAAAAACCAATCGTTAAAATTAAAAACTATCCATTGAAATCCTTTTGTGTAGAAATCAGTTACGTAACTTAATCCAGGAATAAAACTTAATAACAACCAAGGAGCGATTGTTAAGAAAAAATAAAGGAAGAAAAATTTAAAAAATGTATTTTTGATGTACTTCATAACTAATTGTTTTAGTAAAAATAGTAAAATGCAATAATATAGAAGAAAATTATTTAGATGAAAAAGAAATTAGTGGTTTTGACTGGTGCCGGAATTTCAGCCGAAAGCGGCATCAAAACCTTTCGCGATGCCGATGGTCTTTGGGAAGGACACAACGTTATGGATGTCGCTTCTCCCGATGGTTGGCAACGTAACAAGGAATTGATTTTGGATTTTTATAATCAAAGGCGAAGACAACTTCATGAAGTTAAACCCAATCTTGGTCATTATACTTTAGCAGATTTAGAAAGTGAATTTGATGTTCATATAATCACTCAAAATGTAGATAATTTACATGAACAAGCTGGAAGCTCGAAGGTGTTGCATTTGCACGGCGAATTGCTCAAGGTGAGAAGTACGGTTGATGAAACGTATATTTTAGAATGGAAAAGCGATTTAAATATTGGAGATTTTGATAAAAACGGGAATCAATTACGCCCACATATTGTTTGGTTTGGTGAAGCCGTTCCAGCATTAGATGAAGCTATAGCAATTACTCAAACTGCTGATTACTTAGTTATCATTGGTACTTCAATGCAAGTATATCCAGCGGCAGGATTATTACATTATACTAATAAAAATGTCCCCATATTATATATCGATCCAAAACCAGCCACCATTTATGATTTACAGAATTCGTTAGAAATTATCCCAATGAATGCTACCGAAGGTGTTCCTCTTTTAAAACAAAAGTTATTAGAATTGTTATAAAATGTTCAGGGTTTTATATATGGTTTTTTACTCAAAATTATTGAAAATATAAAATCATTAAAAAAAATACATTTTCTAAATTCATTTCTCCTATTTAATTATTCATTAAACAATTTCTTATATAATTTAATGTTCCATTACCAATGCAAATGATTTTTGATAAGCCAATAAATCTTGAAATCTCATATTTTATTTATAAAACTAATTAACTGAACACTATCCCGAAGCTTCGGGACTGAACACTGAACACTGAACACTATAATCAATCGTGTTTCCCATTATAATACAAATGCCATTTGCCTTGTACTTTCATCACTTGTTCGATGACATCACGAACAGCCCCTTTTCCTCCATTTTTATGAGAAATATATTTTGAAATCGCTTTAATCTCTGGGCTAGAATCTTGGGGACAAGTTGGTAACCCTACCAATTGCATGACGTGAAAATCGGGAATATCATCGCCCATATACAACACTTGTTCTGGTTTAATGTTATACAATTCGATGTATTCTTTAAACGTCGCCACTTTATCTGGAGAAGCCAAATGGATGTCTGTAATTCCCAAATTTCTCAACCGAATCCGAACTCCTTCATTATTGCCTCCCGAAATAATACAGACATTATAGCCACTTTCAAGAGCGGCTTTCATAGCAAATCCGTCGCGAATGTTCATGATGCGAAGCATTTCACCTGTAGCCGTAACATGAACCGAACTATCGGTTAAAACACCATCTACATCAAAAATAAATGTGGTGATGGTATTCATGAGTTCTTTATAACTTTTTTCCATTGTCTAAGATTGATTTGGTTAGTAATTTATAGATTTCTTTTTGGTTGTCATTGGTTAAAAATGATAAATGTGCCTTAATGGTTTGAGTATCATTTCGCTTTGCAGGTCCGGTTTGTGCTTGTGTTGGACTTAGGGTTTGTATCTTGTTGGCTGTTTCAGTAATTAGTGGCTTTAGAATGTCAAAGGACAAATCGTTTTCAAGACACAATTCATTACCTATTTGGTACAAATGATTGACAAAATTTGACACAAAAACAGCGGCAACATGCAATGCTTTTCGTTGTTCTGAATTGATGTTGTATGTTACATCTGATATTGATTTTGCAACTTTTTCCAAAATTTGATAGTCTTTTCTAGTTGTTGCTTCGAGGCAAATAGGAATTAATTTGAAATCAATTTCTTTGGAAACAGAAAAAGTTTGCAACGGATAAAATACTCCATGGCGATTTTTACTATTTAGTGCATCCATAGAAACGCTTCCCGAAGTGTGCACTACGAGTTGGTTTTTTAAAGTAATTTGAGCCGATACTATAGCTATAGCATCATCGGAAACCGCAATGATGATTAAATCAACCGCTTTTAGTAGGTTGTAATCGGAAATAATTTTATGATTTGGTACCAAAGAAAATAACAATTCTGGTTTTCTAGAAAAGACTTGAACCAACTCAATTTCAGTTGTTTTAGCAAACGCTTGAATGAGATGTTGTGCTACATTTCCAGAACCAATAATTGAAACTTGAATCATGGGGCTAAATTATTGAAAAAAAATTTCACTTTTTATTTTAAATAAAAGAAATACACAAGTCATAAAAAAGAATTAAAACCTAAAGTAAATGAGGTAGAATTCTATTTATTTCATTTATTTTTGTGCCACTTTTAAAAATACTATTCCTTACCCATGGAAAAGAAAATATACTCGATTTTATTCTCTACACGACTGATGGCGCTTTTGTTTATTGGTTTTGCTGTGGCGATGGCAGCAGGAACTTTTATTGAAAGCAAATACAATACAGACACTGCTCGGATTTTAGTTTATAATGCTTGGTGGTTTGAAGCTATTATGTTGTTTTTTGTAATCAATTTTATTGGAAATATCAAGCGATACCAATTGTACAAAAAAGAAAAATGGGTAACATTGTTAATGCATTTATCGTGGATTTTTATTATTGTAGGTGCTTTTATTACCCGATACATCAGCTACGAAGGCATGATGCCTATAAGAGAAAATACTTCATCTAATCAGGTTTTCTCGGATAAAAATTATTTAACCGTTTTTGTTGATGGCGATTATAAAGGCAAAATGATGCGACGCACGTTTGAAAAACCGTTGCTACTTTCACCAGTGACTAAAAATGATTTTTCTATTGCTGATAATTTTGCCGATATTCCTTTTGAAATTCAATACCAAAACTTTGTTTTAGATGCCAAAGAAACGATCAAAGAAACTCCCAATGGCGATGTCTATTTAAAACTAGTAGAATCGGGTGATGGTTCGCGACACGAACACATGCTAAAAGAAGGTGAAGTTCAAAACATTCACAATGTATTGTTTGCTTTGAACAAACCAACTAAAGGTGCAATTAACATCGATACTAAAACCAATACAATTTTGGCACCTTTTGACGGACAGTTTATGCGAATGGCAGATAAATTGCAAGGTAAAGTAGCTAAAGATTCAGTACAAGAATTAATGTATCGTTCGCTCTATAACCTTGGCGGTTCACAGTTTGTTATACCAGACCAACCCAAAAAAGGCGTAAAAACTTTTGTGCCTAGTGGTGATTTCAAAGCCAAAAATGGAGAAGATGCTATTACTTTAGCGATTGTATCAAATGATGAAAAAGAAATAGTAACATTGATTGGTTCCAAAGGAAAACAAGGCGATCCAAAGGTCGTTAAAGTGGGTAATTTAGAATTTACTCTAAGCTATGGTAGTAAAGTCTATACTTTGCCATTTAGTATTCAACTGAATGACTTTATTGCAGAGAAATATCCAGGAACCGAGAATAGTTATTCCTCCTATGAAAGTAAAGTTACAGTCAAAGATTCTACTGAAACGTTAGATGCGCGCATATACATGAACAATATTTTGGACCATAAGGGTTTTCGTTTCTTTCAAGCTTCTTTTGATCCAGATGAAAAAGGAACAGTGCTTTCGGTAAATCATGATTTTTGGGGAACAACAATAACTTATATTGGTTATTTTCTGCTCTTCTTTTGCATGATGGCGTTATTGTTTACCAAACATTCTCGTTTTGCTGATTTGAAGCGCAAACTAGAAAACGTGAAACGAAAAAAAGAAAAACTGCTAACAATAGTAGTGTTGTTTTGCTTCTTTACTGGTTTTTCCCAAAATCATCCCCACACGACTCCAAAAATGAATTATTTGGACTCTATTTTACATTATAAAGTCCCCAAAAAACAAGCCGAAGAGTTTGGAAGATTGGTTATTCAAGATGCTGGTGGACGAATGAAACCTATCAATACTTTTTCCTCTGAATTGTTGCGAAAAGTGAGTCACAGCAATGATTTTAACGGAATGAATCCCGACCAAGTTTTTCTGTCAATGAAACAATTCCCTTTTGCTTGGATAGAAGTTCCGTTGATTTATATTAAAACTGGCAACGACAGCATCCGAAAAATAATTGGTGCAGATAAAGGACAGAAACTCATCCCTTTCAAAAATTTTTTTGACGATAAAGGCAATTACAAATTGTCTCCTTATTTAGAAGAGGCATATAAAACCGCCAACCCAAACCAATTTGAAAAAGATTTTGTTGAAACGGACAAGAAAGTGAATTTGATGAACAGTGCATTGTTTGGAAGTATTCTCAAAATTTATCCTGTTCCAAATGATAAAAACAACAAATGGCTTTCTAATGTAGAACTTAGTCATGCTACTGGAACGGCTTTGGATACTATAAAAACTGCTTTTCCATACTACTTAGAGTCATTGATGATTGGTTCAAAAACAAAAGACTATACGATGGCAAACACCATGCGCAATGGTATAGAAACCTATCAAAAGAAATTTGGTAAAGCAGTGCGACCATCGGATAAAAAAATTGATTATGAGATTCTTTACAATAAATATGATGTTTTTCAGAAGTTGCCCTATTGGTATTTAACCATTGCCGCTTTGATGATGTTGTTTACCATTATTCAAATTTTTAAAGAGAAAAAATGGCTGTCAGTCACTGTAAATGTATTGCATGTAATTGTAGGATTACTATTTGCAACACATACATTAGGGTTAATTGCTCGTTGGTACATTTCTGGGCATGCACCATGGAGTAATGCCTATGAAGCAATAGTTTATGTTTCATGGGCAACCATGTTCTTCGGATTGGCATTTGACAGAAAATCTAAATTGACAGTAGCATCAGCTGCATTTGTAACTGCTATGATTTTAACTGCTGCTTATGCCAACTGGATTGACCCAGAAATAGCAAATTTACAACCAGTATTGAATTCCTATTGGTTGATGATACACGTAGCAGTTATTGTGGCAAGTTATGGACCATTTGCTTTGGGAATGATATTAGGGTTTGTGTCTTTAGTATTGATTTTCTTTACTAATGAAAAGAACAAAGCCAAAATGGAATTGAACATAAAAGAAATCACTTATATCAACGAAATGGCATTAACTGTTGGTTTAGTGATGCTAACCATTGGAAACTTCTTGGGTGGACAATGGGCAAATGAGAGTTGGGGAAGGTATTGGGGTTGGGATCCAAAAGAAACTTGGGCATTAATTAGTATTATGGTATATGCCTTTGTTATTCATGCACGTTTTGTTCCTTCATTGCGAAATGCTTGGATTTTTAATCTAATGGCGATGTATGCTTTCGTATCTATTTTGTTTACTTATTATGGCGTAAATTTTCATTTAGTAGGGTTGCATTCCTATGCCAGTGGAGAAGCAAAATCGTTAAGTTGGATTTGGATGACTTTGGGTGGAATGAGTTTTATAGGGGCAATATCCTATCCAATGTATTATAAATATTATAAAAAATAATTAAGTTTAAACCACTAATAAAATACTCTAAATAAAGCTTTAATATGCTAATAATATTCGTAATTTTGATAAAAAATTTATATAATGAAAAAACTTGCTACTCTCACTTTTGGTTTAATATTGCTTTGGAGTTGCCAAAATAATGCACAATCCAGCACAGCTACTGCCATCACTAATTATAATGAAAACATGAACACAGAAACAAAAGTTGAAACTATTTACCAGTTTAGGGTAAAGGATTTATATGGTAAAGAATTTGATTTTGCTTCACTAAAAGGGAAGAAAATATTAGTTGTCAATACCGCTTCAGAATGTGGATTAACGCCACAGTACAAAGATTTGGAAGCTATTTATGAAAAATACAAAGACAAGAATTTTGTAATTGTTGGTTTTCCTGCCAATAATTTTGGGTCTCAAGAACCAGGTAGTAATGAAGAGATTGCTAAATTTTGTAAAAGCAATTATGGTGTAACCTTCCCCATGATGAGTAAAGTATCGGTAAAAGGGAAAGACATGACTGAAATCTACCAATTCTTAACACAAAAAGGTAAAAATGGTTTACAAGACAGCGAAGTAGAATGGAATTTTCAAAAATATCTTATCAATGAAGAAGGTCAATTGGTAAAAGTATTATCCCCACGCGTATTACCAACCGATGATGAAATAGTAGGTTGGATAAATGGAAAATAATTTTCAATGTCTTAATACCAAAACCTGATGGAGCAATTCATCAGGTTTTTTATTTTATTTTACCGACGAACGTCACTGCCATAGTGATTTAAAGAGTTTTTTATCCTTTCAACGATTTTATTAGAGTTACTATACTAATGTGTTTATTTTTGAATTCAATACTTCGATAGCACAACACATTAGTAAGATGAAAGACATATTTAACCCTTTGTATAGACAAGAATACCTTGATGGTTATTCTAGCGGTTTAAACCCTCATATAAATATTCTTGACAATAAAAATGAAGCTTTCATAATGGGTTTCAATCAAGGTCGTTCAAATTATGAAGGAATGAATGGAAAAGTAGTATATGGTATTCCGCAACTTATAGTAACTAACAAAGTTTTAGAAGATTTTCTTTTGGCAGGAATGCTAGGAATGAGTATCAATGCAGATGGCTACAACGCCTTTCAAATAGATGTCATACAAAAATGGTATCAAAGTGGAGTAGAGAAATATGATGCCAATCAAAGTGCTTATCTTTTAAGTATTTTAGAAGAAAATAGCATCGAATTGATTTAATTATCCTGATTCTTATATAAGAAACCTGATGAAGTAATTGGTTAGTTTTTTTTAATTATTCCAATAACAACTGCATAATTACCGAATGCAGCCATCGATCAAATTTATATCCAGATTCCTTTATAATTCCAACGGTTGCAAACCCAAACCGTTCGTGAAAAACAACACTACTTTGGTTTTCGGAGTCAATAACAGCAACCATAGTGTGCAATTTTTGCTTTTTTGCTAAAGATATCAATTCGGATAAAAGCTGCTTACCAATACCTTTACCATAATAATCATTAGAAACGTAAAGCGAATGTTCCACTGTAAAACGATAAGCTTCACGAAAACGAAACTCGCTGTAATAACCAAACCCAACAATACGATTATCCATAGTTGCTACAATAATTGGAAAACCTTTTTTTAGTTTATCCTCAAAAATGGCTTGTTGTTGTTCCAATGTCCTGGGATGGTAATCATAGAGTGCCGTTGAGTTTAGAATATTAAAATTTATAATTTCCACAATGGCTTGTAAATCTTCGGTTTTATAGGGTCTGATTGTTGTTTTTTCCATTTCACAATTAAAAAGTTAAATGTAAAAAAAACTTTGAACCTTTGTATCTTTGTTATCTTGAAAGTTTATAATAAATGATTTACCCTAAAATACCTTTGGCACAAAGCATCATTGAGATTTGTAATGCCAAAGGAGTTCACGATATTATTATTTCACCCGGTTCTAGAAATGCGCCGCTGACTATTGGGTTTACTAACAATCCAAAATTTAGATGTTACAGCATTGCAGACGAACGTTGTGCGGCCTTTTTTGCATTAGGTATTGCACAACAAACTCAAAAACCAGTGGCTGTAGTGTGTACTTCGGGTTCGGCATTGCTCAATTATTATCCTGCATTGGCAGAAGCATTTTACAGTCAAATTCCGTTTATTGTAATTTCTGCCGACAGACCTACTGATAAAATAGATATTGGCGATGGGCAAACCATTCGCCAGGAAAATGTTTTTTTGAATCATTCTTTATACAACGCTAACCTTACAGAAGCTGCCACTAAAGAAAACGATGTTAGCATTAATGAAGCTATTAATGTGGCTATTGCCCAAAAAGGACCAGTGCATATCAATGTTCCGTTTGAAGAACCATTGTATGAAACTACAAAAAAACTATCAGTTGATTGCAATATTTATGATACATTTAAAATTAACAATTTTGTTAGCCAAGATGATATTGCTTCTTTTTCTAACTTATGGAATCAAAGCGATAAGATTTTAATTTTAGTAGGCGAATGCACTCCAAATTCAGTAGAACAAAAATGGATAGATTTGTTAGCTACATTTCCATCCGTAGTGGTATTAACAGAAACTATATCCAATTTGCATCATCCTTCACTTATCAATACTATTGATACTTTGATAACACCATTTGGCTCAAAGGAATTTACAGAATTACAACCTCAAATTCTAATTACTTTTGGTGGTATGATTGTGTCTAAAAGAGTAAAGTCATTTTTAAGGAAATACAAACCAAATCATCATTGGCATATTGATGAATTGAGAGCTTACGATACGTTTGGCACTTTGACCAAACATTTAATTGCACATCCCAATCAGTTTTTTAAACAATTTTTACCCTTTGTAAATCATGTAAAAGGCAATTATAAAGCCACTTTTGAAGCAATTCATCAACAAAGAAAAATTAAACACCAAGAGTATCTTTCTAAAATTAAATTCTCTGATTTAAAAGCTTTTGAATGTATATTATCTAATTTGCCAAATCATATTCAGTTGCAAATTAGTAACAGTTCTCCCATACGCTATGCTCAGTTATTTTCAATTGATACTACTATAGAAGTGTTTTGCAATCGTGGTACAAGCGGCATAGATGGCAGTACATCCACCGCAATTGGTGCAGCTGTTGGTAGTAAAAAACCAACGGTTCTAATTACTGGCGATGTTGGTTTTTTGTATGATAGTAATGCATTGTGGAATAATTATATTCCTAAAAATTTTAAAATTATTTTGATTAATAATGGAGGAGGAGGCATATTCCGAATATTACCAGGGCATGAAGAAACAGAAACTTTCAATACGTTCTTTGAAACTTCTCATTGTTTGACTGCCGAGCATTTAGCCAAAATGTACCAATTCGATTATATATCATCTAGCGATGAAACCTCTTTATCAAACAGTTTGAAACAATTGTTCAAAAACAACGACAAACCAACAATATTAGAAGTTTTTACACCAACGAGAGAAAACAATAAACTGTTATTGAACTATTTTGAAGCTTTGGTCTAAATTTATATCTTTACTAAATGAGCCAAACTAATAAACTAAAAATATTCAACGATCCCATTTATGGGTTTATTACCATTCCCAATTCGTTGGTGTATGATTTAATTCAGCATCCTTATTTTCAAAGGTTACGTCGTATTTCTCAAATGGGTTTGTCCTATTTGGTGTATCCGGGTGCTCATCATACTCGTTTTCAACATGCACTTGGCGCCATGCACATGATGCAGCAAGCGGTGGAAGTACTTCGTTTTAAAGGTGTTTCCATTTCTAAAGAAGAAGAAAATGCATTGTATGTTGCCATATTGTTACACGATATTGGTCATGGGCCTTTTTCGCATGCTATGGAACATAGTATAGTGGAAGAAGTAAATCACGAAGCCATTTCGTTGTTGTTTATGGACAAACTGAATGAAGAATTTGATGGACAATTGAGTTTGGCAATCCAAGTTTTTAAAGGCGAATATCATAGAAAGTTTATGTTGCAGTTGATTTCAAGTCAGCTCGATATGGATAGAATGGATTATTTAAAGCGTGATAGTTTTTATTCGGGCGTTGCGGAAGGAAATATCAATTCGGACCGACTAATTCAGATGATGAATGTAGAAAATGATGTGTTGGTGATGGAAGAAAAAGCCATTTACTCGATAGAAAAATTCTTAATGGCTCGACGTTTAATGTATTGGCAAGCGTATTTACACAAAACCAGTTTGGTTGCTGAATTAACTTTGACAAAAACCTTGCAAAGAGCCAAAGAGTTGTTGCAAAAAGGGATTTCAGTAGAATGCAGTCGACCATTAAAGTATTTTATGGAGCATAAAGTAACACTCGATAGTTTCTCCAATGATGATTTAGATACCTTTGCTCAACTAGATGATTTTGATATTATTAGCGCTTTGAAAGAATGGCAATATCACGATGATTTTATTTTGAGTAGTTTAAGCAAAATGATTATCAACAGAGATTTATCCAAGATAAAACTCAACAGCGAAAAATTTCCTGTAGAAGTGTTACAAGAAATGTCAACTCGTTTTGCCAAAGAGCATAATATCAGCTTACAAGATGCCAAGTATTTTATTTTTAAAGGAAAAATCAAAAACCAAGCTTATAGTATAGAATCCGAACCGATTAGAATATTTAAGAAAGACCGAACAATTGAAGATGTAGTGGAAGCATCGGATCAATTGAATTTAAAAGCTTTATCAAAACCAGTAACCAAGTATTTTATCTGTTTTCCAAAAGTCCTTTCAGAAAAATAGGTAATAAAATCGTTTTTTTATATTTTTGTGGCAATGAAATTTACAGCAGCTCAAATAGCGGGAATTCTTGAAGGCGAGGTTGTAGGCAATCCTGATGCCGAAGTATTCAAATTAGCCAAAATAGAAGAGGGAACCAAAGGTTCGCTGACATTCTTATCAAACCCAAAATATCTTAATTTCATTTATTCAACAGAAGCTACCATCACCATTGTAAATAGAAGTTTTGAACCAGAACAAGCCATCACTACTACTTTAATCAAAGTTGAAGATGCTTATCAATCATTTTCAAAACTTCTTGAATATTACAATCAAGTAAAGTTAATGAAATCAGGTGTTGAACAACCGTCTGTTATTTCTGAAAATGTTTCTTATGGAGATAACTTGTATTTGGGAAGTTTCTGTTACCTTGGTAAGAATGTAGTTATAGGTAATAATGTAAAAATTTATCCTAATACATTTGTTGGCGATAATGTTAGTATTGGCGATAATACTATTCTATTTGCTGGTGTGAGAATATATTCTGAAACAATAATTGGTGCCAATTGTACGCTACATTCGGGTTGTATTATTGGTTCTGATGGATTTGGATTTGCGCCAACGGAGGAAGGAACTTTTAACAAAATACCTCAAATAGGAAATGTTATAATCGAAGATAATGTTGACATTGGTTCATGTACTACTATTGACAGAGCTACATTAGGTTCTACTATAATCAAAAAAGGGGTGAAGTTGGATAATCAAATTCAAATAGCACACAATGTAGAAATAGGAGAAAATTCGGTTATTGCTGCACAAACAGGAGTTGCTGGCTCGACTAAAATTGGTCACAATTGCATGATTGGCGGACAAGTGGGAATTGCTGGTCATTTAACAATTGGAAATAATGTTAGAATCCAAGCGCAATCAGGTATAGGCAAAAATTTAGCAGATGGTGAAACTGTGCAAGGTTCACCCGCGTTTAATTATGGAGACTTTAGTAAAGCGTATGTCCATTTCCGAAATTTACCGAAAATTGTTTCCGATATGGAAGACTTAAAAAAAAATAATTTATAAATTAAAATTTAAATTGTAATGGTTAAACAAAAAACCATCCAAAAAGAGATTTCATTGTTAGGAGTTGGATTGCACACTGGAAATGAAGTTACAATGACTTTTAAACCAGCACCTATAAACAATGGATTTTCTTTTGTAAGAGTTGATCTTGAAGGAAATCCTGTAATTGAAGCCGATGCCAACTATGTGGTCAATACACAAAGAGGAACAAATCTAGAAAAATTGGGTGTTAAAATTCAAACACCTGAGCATGTTTTAGCCGCTTTAATTGGTTGTGATCTTGATAACGTAATTATTGAACTCGATGCTTCTGAATTACCAATACTCGATGGTTCCTCAAAGTTTTTTGTTGAAGCTCTAGAAAAAGCTGGTGTTGTTGATCAAGATGCTGAACGATATTATTATGTTGTGAAGGAAGTTATTTCTTTTGCTGATGAAGCAACAGGTAGTGAAATTATTTTAATGCCAGCCGATGATTATCAAGTTACCACTATGGTTGATTTTGGAACTAAAGTTTTAGGCACACAAAATGCTTCTTTAAAAAACATAGCAGATTTTAAAACTGAAATTGCTGATGCAAGAACGTTTAGTTTTCTTCATGAATTGGAAACCTTATTGGATAACGGATTAATCAAAGGTGGTGATTTGAATAACGCCATAGTATATGTTGATAAAGAGATTTCACCAAAAACTATTGAAAACCTTAAAGTGGCATTTGGAAAAGACTCCATTTCTGTTAAACCAAATGGAATACTTGATAATTTAACCTTACATTATCCAAACGAAGCAGCACGTCATAAATTATTAGACGTTATCGGTGATTTAGCGCTAGTAGGAACTCGCATCAAAGGAAAAGTTATTGCAAATAAACCTGGACATTTTGTTAATACACAGTTTGCAAAAAAATTGTCAAAAATGATAAAAATCGAACAACGCAATCAAGTTCCGGTATATGATTTAAATCTAGAACCATTAATGGATATTCATAAAATCATGAGTATCTTGCCTCATCGTCCACCTTTCTTATTTATTGACCGTATTATTGAAATGTCAGACAATCATGTGGTTGGTATGAAAAATGTAACCATGAACGAAAGTTTCTTTGTAGGTCATTTTCCAGAAGCACCAGTGATGCCCGGAGTTATCATAGTTGAAGCAATGGCACAAACTGGCGGAATACTAGTTTTGAGTACCGTTCCTGACCCAGAAAATTACTTGACATTTTTTATGAAAATTGATAATGTAAAGTTCAAGCAAAAAGTACTTCCTGGTGATACTTTAATTTTCAAATGTGAATTGATAACCCCTATTAGAAGAGGAATTTGTCATATGCTGGCAAAAGCGTATGCCAACGGAAAGTTGGTAGCAGAAGCCGAACTAATGGCACAAATAGCAAAAAAACAATAACAAAAAGTTTATAGTTTTTAGTTTATCGTTGAAAAACCATAAACAACAAACAACAAACCATAAACAAATTAATTATGAATCAACCTTTAGCATATGTACATCCGGGCGCAAAAATCGCCAAAAATGTCGTTATAGAACCTTTTACTACAATCCATAATAATGTTGTTATTGGCGATGGTACTTGGATTGGCTCTAATGTGACCATCATGGAAGGTGCACGTATTGGAAAAAATTGTAACATTTTTCCGGGAGCAGTTATTTCTGCTGTGCCTCAAGATTTAAAATTTGGAGGTGAAGAGTCACTTGCTGTAATAGGTGATAATGTAACTGTAAGAGAATGTGTTACCATCAACCGAGGTACAATTGCTTCTGGGCAAACCAAAATTGGTAACAATTGCTTAATCATGGCAACAGCTCACATTGCTCATGATTGTCATATAGGTGATAGTGCCATTATTGTAAATGGTGTAGCTTTGGCCGGACATGTTATTGTTGGAAATTATGCTATCATTGGTGGTTTAGCCGCAATTCATCAGTTTATCCATATTGGTGATCATGCCATGGTTTCTGGAGGTTCATTGGTTCGTAAAGATGTTCCACCATATACTAAGGCAGCTAAAGAACCACTTTCTTATGTTGGTATTAATTCTGTTGGATTAAGAAGAAGAGGATTTTCTTCAGAAAAAATTAGAGAAATACAAGATATTTACAGAATTCTGTATCAAAAAAATTACAATACTTCACAGGCAATGGGAATCATTGAAGGCGAAATGGCAGTCTCGCCAGAAAGAGATGAAATTCTTGATTTTATTAGAAACTCATCAAGAGGAATTATGAAAGGATACTCGGGTTCGTATTAAATGTTTAAAGTTGTTTAAAGTTTAAGAGTTTAATATTGTTTGGGCTGATTTTTTTAAACAACATTAAACAACATTAAACAACGTTAAACAACATTAAACAACTTTAAACAATTTTAAACTATAATAAACAACAATAAAATGGCATCTACATCAGATATTAGAAACGGATTATGCATTAAGTTCAATCACGATATTTATAAAATAATCGAATTCCTTCACGTAAAACCAGGCAAAGGACCAGCTTTCGTGAGAACCAAATTAAAGAGTTTAACCAATGGAAAAGTATTAGACAATACATTTTCTGCTGGACATAAAATTGATACGGTTAGAGTAGAAACTCAGAATTTCCAATACTTATATGCTGAGGGTAAT
>NZ_JBKCVI010000095.1:0-7464 GCF_046317795.1 Flavobacterium sp.
ACTAAAGTCTCAAATTGACGGGCAAAGGTGTTGTCTTTAATTTCCATTTTTTCCGAAATTAACGCATCGTTCATAATCATGTGAATTAAAAGGATTAATTTTATGCAAAAATACTAATAATTTACTGATTTTGAGTTAAAAAAATGACTAAAATTCATGTTTATTTTATGCCAGGAATGGCTGCAAGTTCAAAAATATTTGAAAGAATACAACTCCCAAATGACATTTTTGAAATGCATCTGTTGGAATGGGTTATTCCAAACCAAAGGGAAAGTTTGAAATCCTATGCAGAGCGAATGTCAAAAAATGTGTTGCATGAAAATGCAGTTTTAATTGGAGTTTCTTTTGGTGGAATTTTGGTTCAGGAAATGAAACAATTTTTAAACCCAAAAAAAGTTATCATTATATCAAGTGTAAAATCAAGCACAGAATTGCCAAGGAGAATGAAAATTGCTAAAACTACCAAAGCGTATAAACTGATTCCCACAAAATTGTTTGAAAATATAGAACTCTTGGTGAAATTCACTTTTGGTTCCTCAATTATTAAGCAAAGGTTAGTTTTGTATGAAAAATTCCTTTCGGTTAGAGATAAACGATATTTAGATTGGGCTATTGAAGAAATTATTAACTGGGAAAGAATAGCAATTGACCATGAAATTATTCACATTCATGGCGATTTGGATGAAGTTTTCCCACCAAAATACATCAAAAATTTCATTTCAGTAAAAGGTGGTACTCATATTATGATTTTGAATAAATACCGATGGTTAAATGAAAATCTTCCTAAAATAATTCAAGAATAAATGCAATTCAGGCCTGATTTTTGTAGCTTTACAAAAGAAATAATATTTTATGCAAAAAAGTAAAACCTCCATTTCAATCTTAGTTGTTATTATAATTTCTGGATTTTTAATTTTTGCCATCTCTGGAGATCGTAAAGACAAAAAAATGCATGAAGGAACTGCTATGTATTTTCCAACAGCTGTAGATTTTGCAGGCGAAAGCGCACCACTTCAAGTTACAGATGTAAAAGAACGATTGGACAGAGAGTTATTAATTAATGCCAATTTACATTCTACTACAACCTTAATCATTAAACGCGCCAATAGGGTTTTTCCAATCATTGAACCAATACTTCAAAAGTATAACGTGCCAGATGATTTTAAATATTTGGCGGTTATTGAAAGCGGTTTAACCAATGCGGTTTCTTCTGCCGGAGCAAGAGGTGTATGGCAATTTATGCCAGATACAGCCAAAGAAAAAGGAATGGAAGTAAATGAAATTGTAGACGAACGCTACCATTTAGAAAAATCAACCGAAGCGGCTTGTAAATATTTGTTGGCTGCCAAGGAAAAATTTGGTTCATGGACACTTGCTGCTGCATCTTATAATGGTGGAATGAGCGGCATTTCAAAAAAGATTGAAGAACAAAAAGTAACTAATTATTATGACTTAGCATTAACCGAAGAAACGTCTCGTTACGTTTTCAGAATTTTGGCTTTGAAAGAAATCATGAAACAGCCAGCTAAATATGGTTTTAGAATATTTTCCAGTGATTTATATTCTCAAATTCCAACCAAAAAAATAGAAATCGATAGTACTATTAATGATTTAACAAGTTTTGCCATGTCACAAGGGATCAATTATAAAATTTTGAAAATTCATAATCCTTGGTTGCGTGACAAAAAGTTACTAAATCCAACCAAGAAAAAATACGAAATCGAAATTCCAACGGAAGGATATTAGAAAGTTTCGAGTTAAAAATAATATTCATAAAAAAAAGTTCACAATTTTTGCGAACTTTTTTCTATTCAAAGAAACTCGTAACTCGTAACTTGAAACCCGAAACTGCAATTAAAACTTCTTCATTTGCTCTTTCATCATTTTGATTTGATCTTTCAACATGCCTTGTTTGTCCAATTTTTTGGCTTCGTTCAAAAGATTGGTTGCTTCTAACTTTCTTCTTCTTGACATAGCAACTCCAGCCAAATTTAATTTGGCAACGGCCAAATCCATATCCATATTCAATCCCAATTCAATCGCTTTCTTGAAATATTTCTCAGCTTGTGTCAAATTGGTTTGCGAAAGCATTAATCCGTGAAGGTAATTGAAATATCCTTGTTGTTTTCTAACCAAAGCCGTTTGGGGATTTTTAATTTTATCCAACCATACTTTTGCCCCAGCAAAATCTTGTTTTCTAAGTTTTAAGAAAGCTAAAAGGATGTATTCGTTTTTGTAGTAAAGAAAAATAGGAATTGCTGTTAGTAGTACTAAAAAAATCCCATTGCCAATATTTCCTTCTGTAAATTGCCAAACGCTTGTAAATAGTAATACAGCTGCAATTAGTAATTTTATAAATCTGTGAAACATAATTATATTTTTTTTGTGATTGCAAAGGTAATAAAAGGATTTGAAAATATTTTTATAAAACTACTTGCCAGAAAAAAAAAGGTTTGTATATTTGCACTCGGTTTAAAAGAACCCTAATACCCAAGAAATTAATACACGATTTTAAAGATACAAAGCAATGAGCAAAAGAACGTTTCAACCATCGAAAAGAAAAAGAAGAAATAAGCACGGATTTATGGATAGAATGGCTTCTGCAAATGGAAGAAAAGTGCTTGCACGTCGAAGAGCCAAAGGAAGACATAAATTGACTGTATCATCTGAACCAAGACACAAAAAATAATGATTATCAATTAATCAATATAAGGCCGTTACTTTTATTAGTAGCGGCTTTTTTTTAAATAAAAAAATGTAACTTTGTTTACTAAATAATTTTTTATGGAAGAGTTAAAAAAATTAGAAGATGCAATAAAAAAACCAAATAGAACTCAAGATGATATTATTAAGTATCTTTTAGCTAGTAAAGATGAAATGAAAGAAGATAGTAAACGTTTTTTCAAATCGGATAAGTTTCAAGAAATTCGCAAAAAGTTAAAGGAATTAAATAAGAAATAAATGAACTATCAATTTATTTATATTGGTGGAATACATAATAGTTATTTTTTTGAAACCAACGGTGGTATTATTTATGAAATAAAATTTAAACCAACACCCTACTTGTTTGGGAATGATGTAAAAGAAATTTCGAAAAATTTATTTGAGTTTGCAATTTTGGTTGAGTATAAACCAGCTTTAAAATTACCGCCGAGAGATAAGAAAATTGGAGCCACTGTTGTGGCTATTTTTATAGATTTTTATTTCAAAAAAGGAAACGCCGTTTCAATTTACATTTGTGATTCTTCTGACGGAAAAGAATTTATTAGAAAAAAGAAGTTTGATCAATGGTTTAATGAATTTAATAATGAAACTTTTCTGAAAATAGATGAAATGATTGTTGATAAAAACAAAAATAAATTTCCAATATCACTAATTATCAGTAAGTCAAATCCTAAAAGGACAATAATTATTGATGCTTTTATAAAAATTGCAATGAATCATTCCAAATAAAAAAGAAAAATTTATCTAAAAAAACAAACTAAATACAATGCCAAAAGACAACTCCATTAAATCGGTTTTAATCATAGGTTCAGGTCCAATTGTAATTGGGCAAGCATGTGAATTTGATTATGCGGGTTCACAATCAGCTCGTTCCATCCGCGAAGAAGGAATTGAAGTAATCTTAATCAATTCCAATCCGGCAACCATTATGACCGATCCATCAATGGCGGATCATATTTATTTATTGCCATTAACTACCAAATCCATCATCCAAATTCTAAAAGAACATCCTCAAATTGATGCAGTTTTGCCAACTATGGGTGGACAAACCGCTTTGAATTTATGTTTGGAAGCCGACGACAAAGGAATTTGGAAAGATTTTGGAGTAAAACTAATTGGTGTTGATATCAATGCCATCAACATTACCGAAGACAGAGAACAATTCAAACAATTACTTAAAAAAATAGGAATACCATCAGCACCTGCCGAAATTTGTACTTCTTTCCTTCGTGGAAAAGAAATTGCTCAAGAATTTGGGTTTCCACTAGTTATCCGTCCATCATTCACATTGGGTGGAACGGGAGCCGCTTTTGTTCATAACAAGGAAGAATTTGATGAAAAACTAACCTACGGTTTAGAAATGTCACCCATACATGAAGTATTGATTGATAAGGCATTGATTGGTTGGAAAGAATACGAATTAGAATTGCTTCGCGATAAAAACGACAACGTAGTTATCATCTGCTCTATCGAAAATATGGATCCTATGGGAATTCATACTGGGGATTCTATCACAGTGGCACCAGCCATGACCTTATCGGACACCACTTTTCAAAAAATGCGTGACATGGCCATTTTGATGATGCGCAGTATTGGGAATTTTGCTGGAGGTTGTAACGTTCAATTTGCTGTTTCACCCGACGAAAAAGAAGATATTGTGGCGATAGAAATTAACCCGAGAGTTTCACGTTCTTCTGCTTTGGCATCAAAAGCTACAGGTTATCCTATTGCGAAAGTGGCTTCAAAATTAGCTTTAGGTTACCATCTTGACGAATTACCAAATCAAATTACAAAACTTACTTCAGCTTTGTTTGAACCCACTTTAGATTATGTGATTGTGAAAATTCCTCGTTGGAATTTTGATAAATTTGAAGGTGCAGATAGAACCTTAGGATTGCAGATGAAATCGGTTGGAGAAGTGATGGGAATTGGTCGTTCGTTTCAAGAAGCACTGCATAAAGCCACTCAATCACTGGAAATAAAACGTAACGGACTTGGTGCCGACGGAAAAGGATATAAAAACTACGAACAGATAATCGAAAAACTAACTTTTGCCAGTTGGGACAGAGTTTTTGTAATTTATGATGCTATTGCCATGGGAATTCCGTTGAGCAGAATTCATGAAATTACAAAAATTGACATGTGGTTTTTGAAGCAATACGAGGAATTATACCTTTTAGAAAGAGAAATTTCTAATTATAAAATTGACACACTACCAAAAGAGTTGGTGCTTGAAGCCAAGCAAAAAGGATATGGCGACCGTCAAATTGCACATATGTTGGGTTGTTTAGAAAGTCAAGTTTATAAATTGCGTGATGAAATGAATATCAAGCGTGTTTATAAATTGGTCGATACGTGTGCGGCAGAGTTTAAAGCATTAACACCCTATTATTATTCCACTTTTGAAGCCGAAATTGACACGAGCAATTGCGAACTGGCGAAGCAAACGGCTACAGGAGAACGGTATGTTCACAATGAAAGTATTGTAACTGATAGGAAAAAAGTAGTGGTTTTAGGTTCTGGGCCTAATAGAATTGGACAAGGAATTGAATTTGATTATTCTTGTGTTCACGGAGTTTTAGCTGCGAAAGAATGTGGCTATGAAACCATTATGATTAACTGTAATCCCGAGACGGTTTCCACCGATTTTGATACCGCCGATAAATTGTATTTTGAGCCCGTTTTTTGGGAACATATTTATGATATTATTCGTCACGAAAATCCCGAAGGTGTAATTGTACAATTAGGTGGACAAACCGCTTTGAAGTTAGCTGAAAAATTATCAAAATATGGTATAAAAATTCTTGGAACTTCTTTTGATGCGCTAGATTTAGCCGAAGATAGAGGACGTTTTTCTGAATTGTTATCCGAATTGAAAATCCCTTTTCCAAAATTCGGAATTGCCGAAAGTGCCGATGAAGCATCTAAATTGGCAGATGTTTTAGATTTTCCTTTATTAGTTCGTCCTTCTTATGTTTTGGGTGGACAAGGCATGAAAATTGTCATCAACAAACAAGAATTAGAAGAACATGTAATTGATTTGCTTAAATCAATACCAGGAAATAAATTGTTGTTAGATCATTATTTAGATGGTGCGATTGAGGCAGAAGCCGATGCGATTTGCGATGGTGAAAATGTGTATATCATTGGAATTATGGAACACATCGAACCTTGTGGAATTCACTCAGGTGATTCGAATGCGACCTTGCCACCGTTTAATTTGGGTGAATTTGTGATGCAGCAAATCAAAGATCACACGAAGAAGATAGCTTTGGCATTGCGAACCGTTGGTTTAATCAATATTCAATTTGCCATAAAAGACGATATCGTTTACATTATTGAAGCCAATCCAAGAGCTTCGAGAACAGTGCCGTTTATTGCCAAAGCATATGGCGAGCCTTATGTGAATTATGCCACTAAAGTAATGCTCGGTGTAAACAAAGTAACCGATTTTACATTCAATCCTCAGTTGAATGGATATGCTATCAAACAACCGGTTTTCTCTTTCAGTAAATTCCAAAATGTTAATAAAGCATTGGGACCTGAAATGAAATCAACTGGCGAAAGCATCTTGTTTATTGATGATTTGAAGGATGATGCTTTCTATGAATTGTATAGTAGAAGAAAAATGTATTTGAGTAAATAAAGGATGAAAATTCCAATAAATAAAATTCCAAATTCCAATAAATGGGATTTGGATTTTTTTTGTGATTATAATTCGCCAAGTTTTAGGTTTAAAATGTAAACTTGGCGAATAATAATATTTATAATTCGCCAAATTCAATTAAAATGTATTATATTTGGCGAGGTATAAATTACTAGTTATGATAGTAGCAGGACGAGAAGACGAAATAAAAATACTTCAAAACTTACTGAATAAGAAGGGTTCAGAGTTTTTGGCTGTTTATGGCAGACGCCGTATTGGCAAAACCTATTTGATTAGGCAAGTCTATGAAAAAAGCATAGTTTTTGAAGCCAGTGGTTTGCACGGAAAAGAAATGGCACAACAACTAGAAAGTTTTTGGTTGGCATTGTTAGACGTAAATATAACCGAAAAACCAACCATTCCTAAAACTTGGTTGCAAGCATTTTCGTTATTAAAAATTCACTTAAATAATTTAGAAACTAAAAAGAAAAAAGTCGTTTTTTTAGATGAAATTGCTTGGTTTGAAACGCCAAAATCTGGATTTCTTGCAGCATTAGATAATTTTTGGAATTCGTATTGTTCCAAAAGAAACGATATTATTTTGGTTATTTGTGGTTCAGCGGCATCTTGGATTATTGACAAAGTCATCAACAATAAAGGAGGATTGCACAACCGAATTACGGCTCATATTCAATTGATGCCGTTTACATTGAAAGAAACCAAACAGTTTTTAGAACTTTCTAATGTAAAGCTTACTCTGAAAGATTTAGCAACTTTGTATATGTCCGTTGGGGGAGTTCCATTTTATCTAAAAGACATCAAATCTGGTCAAAGTGTCCCTCAAATTTTGGATGAGTTATTTTTCAAGCCTCAAGCCCTTTTGAAAAATGAGTTTGGTAATTTGTATGCATCACTGTTCAAAAACAGCGATTTGCATATTTCCATTATCAAAGCATTGGCAACAAAAAGCAAAGGATTGACTAGAAAGGAGCTTTTAGTAGATACGAAACTCACAAGTGGTGGCGGTTTTTCGAAATTATTGGATGAATTGGTAGCCTGTGGATTTATAAAAATTATATATCCAATTAATAAAA
>NZ_JBKCVI010000096.1:0-11765 GCF_046317795.1 Flavobacterium sp.
CATGTATTTATTGTGGGATTAGAAGAAGATTTGTTTCCAAGTGCAATGAGTTTGAATACGCGAAGCGAATTAGAAGAAGAACGTCGATTATTCTACGTAGCCTTAACGCGTGCCGAACAACAAGCGTATTTAACGTATGCGCAATCGCGTTACCGTTGGGGAAAACTCACCGATGCCGAACCTTCGCGATTTATTGAAGAAATCAAGGATGAGTATTTAGAATATATCAATCCAATGGATACTGGATATCGTTATAAACCAAGCATGGATTTGGATATTTTTGGCGATGTGGATAAATCCAAACTGCGATTAGCGAAACCAGTTGATGGTATTCCACCAAAAAAATATGGTAACGAACCCATTCCCTCAGCAAATATCCGTAAATTGAAACCTGTTGGCAATGCACCAACAAATACTAATTTGTTTGATAGCAAACTAACTGTTGGCAATGTCGTGATGCATGAGCGATTTGGCAAAGGTGAAATTGTTAACCTTGAAGGCATTGGCGCAGATAAAAAAGCCGAAATAAAGTTTGAAGTAGGCGGAATTAAGAAGTTGTTACTTCGATTTGCCAAGTTGGATGTCATATGATAATAAAATAGTTTAAAGTTGTTTAAAATGATTTAAAACCGTTTAACAAATCAACTTTAAACTATTAAACAATTTTAAACTTTTAAACTAATTAATGGCCGAATTCATCAAAATATACGAAGACAAACCCAGCGAAACTTCCATCAAAAAAGTAGTCGATGTATTGCGTAATGGCGGCTTGGTGATTTATCCAACGGATACTGTTTATGGTTTGGGTTGTGATATTACCAATACTAAAGCGTTGGAGCGTATAGCTAAAATAAAAAACATCAAACTTGAGAAATCCAACTTCTCTTTTATTTGTCATGATTTAAGCAATTTATCCGATTACGTTAAACAAATTGACACTGCCACTTTCAAGATTTTAAAACGAGCTTTGCCTGGACCTTACACCTTTATTTTACCAGGCAATAACGATTTGCCCAAAGAGTTTAGAAAGAAAAAAACAGTCGGTATTCGGATTCCCGATAACAATATTGCACTGGAAATCGTCAGAATGCTGGGCAACCCAATAGTTTCCACTTCCATTCATGATGAAGATGAGGTATTGGAATATTCGACCGATCCAGAACTTATTTTTGAGAAATGGCAAAACAAAGTAGATTTAGTTATCGATGGTGGCTATGGCGATAATGTGGGTTCAACCATCATAGACTTATCAGGTTATGAACCAATTGTAGTTCGAGAAGGAAAAGGGGAAATTGATATTTTTTAGTTATGAAAAAAATCTTCACAATTTTATTTTTTGGTTTGCTATGCAACCTTTCTTTCTCTCAGTACTTGAAAGGCAGAGTTGTAGATGCTTCAAACCAACCCTTGCCAAGTACATCAGTTTATTATGACGGTACAACATTAGCAACACTTACCAATGAGAACGGAGAATTTGTTTTGGCATATAATAGCAAATTAAACCGGCCACTTGTTATAAGTTATATTGGTTATCAGACAGTTTATATTCAACAATATTCTCCAGACCAACCATTGATAATTCTAATGGAGGTATTAGAAAACAAGCTCAGAGAAGTCGTTATTAGGAAAGATCGATTTTCGAGAAAAGAGAAAATGAAAATTTTTAAAGAGCGGTTTCTTGGGATAACAGATTTTGGGATGAAAACTGTTATTCAAAACGAAAAGGACATTGAGTTTGATTATGATGAAGAAACGTTTACTTTAAAGGCCTATTCAGAGAAGCCATTGATTATAATAAATCCATCATTGGGATATAAAATTACCTATGAATTGGTAGATTTTGAAACAAAATTTTCATGTTTAAGTATAAATTCTCATGCAATTTCACAAAGTTATTATGCTGGATTATCCCAATATGAGGAAACAAAAAACAGTTCCAAAATAGAAAAAAATAGGGAGAAAGCATATAAAGGATCTGTAGTGAATTTTTTTAGAAATTTAATTAATGGAGTATGGGGTAAAAATGAATTTCAACTTTTTGCGAAAGGATTTCTTACCAATCCAGCCGATCATTTTACCCTCACTTTTGAAAATGATAAATACAGGGTTGCTGTAAAAAATCAAAAATTAAATTCCAATTATATTGCTTCATTTGGTTTGTTGTATGATGGAGAAAAATCTCAAGTAATGTTTGCCACTGAAACCATCTATATTGATCAGTTTGGAAATAATATTAGTTTAAGAGATGTTACTTTTTCTGGAGCTATTTCAACTAAATCTGTAGGCGATTTGTTGCCATTAAATTATGGTATGTAAAATAAAACGTCCCGATTTTTCGAGACGTTTTTGTCTATTCTCTATGTTCTATATTCTATTCTCTTTATAAAAACTATTGTTTTGGATTTTTCATTTCTTTTTCTATCATTTCATAGAATTCATCAATTTTTGGAAGTACAACAATTCTTGTTCTTCTATTAATAGCTCTGTTATCGACTGAATTATTTTCAACTAATGGAATAAATTCACCACGACCTGCAGCAATCAATTGCGCCGGATTAACACCTAATTCTTTTGTCAATACTCTAATGATAGCAGTGGAACGTTTTACACTCAAATCCCAATTGTCGAGCAAAACACCAGTTCCAGTGTAAGGAACATTATCAGTGTGACCTTCAACCATACATTCAAATGTGGGTTTGTCATTAACAACTTTGGCCACTTTACCTAAAATTTCTTTGGCTCTATCGCTCACAGTATAACTACCGCTTTTGAATAACAATTTATCAGCAATAGAAATAAAAACTACGCCTTTTTCTACGTTAACTTCAATATCGGGATCCGAAATTCCAACAGAGCTTTTCAAACTTGTTACTAATGCTAATGTAACACTGTCTTTTTTAGTCAAAGCATCTTGCATTCTCGAAATTTTCAAATCCTTTTCTTTGATGGTTTCCAATGCTTTTTCAATATTTTGAGCACCTTTTGTAGACAAAACAGTCATCTCTTTTGAACTGTTTATTAATTCTGAATTGTTTTGCTTCAAATATTCAGCTTGTTTAGCAAGGGCATCTTTTTCAGAAAGGCATACATTCAGTTTTACAGTAGCGGAATTTAATAAATCTTGACATTCTTTGTTTTTTGCTTCTAATGCGGCAAACTGCTTCTTAGAAACACATGAAGTCAATGTTAAAAGAACTAACGAAAGGGCAACAATTACTTTTTTCATAAGGTAGAATGATTAAAATTTTAACAAAATTACGAAATATTTTAGATTAAAAGAGATTAAATAAATGATAAACTCTTGTTAAAATAGCTTTTCAAAAATAGTGCCGTTCTTCACGAAGTACTTGTAAACAATACTTTTGATGTAATAATAATTTTCAGATTGGGGTGCCTTCCTTTTCTTCAATGTTTTGTTTATTAAATGATAATAGTGAAAATGAGCTTTAATAATTACCCAAAAATGATTAAATTTTCCTTTAAAAAGAAATTGTATTCCAGCTAAGCCATCGAGCAAAAGACGCACAAAAATAATAGAAGCCAATTTGTGTTTTGGTAAATTCTTAGTAAGCATCAACAACGAGTTTCTAAAGTTTAAGAATGTCTTTTTCGGATTACTCTCTTTTAAAGTTGCTCCACCAATATGATATATTACCGATTTTGAAGTATATTTCGCTTTGTAACCCATGTTAAAAGCACGCCAACACAAGTCAATCTCTTCCTGATGCGCAAAGAAATCACAGTCAAAACCATTTAGTTTTCGATAAATTTCTTTCCGAATAAAAAAACAGGCACCACTAGCCCAAAAAATTTCGGTTTCGTCATCATATTGTCCGTTGTCTTTTTCAATCGTATCAAAAATGCGCCCACGGCAAAACGGATAACCATATTGGTCAATAAAACCTCCGGCTGCACCAGCATATTCAAAGTACTCCTTGTTTTTATAATCCAGTATCTTAGGTTGAATGATACTTACATTGAGTTCTTTATCAAAAACAGTTAGGATAGGAGAGAGCCAACCTTCGGTTACTTCTACATCAGAGTTTACCAAGGCATAATAATCCTCTTCCACCTGCTGCAACGCCACATTATATCCTTTGGCAAAACCATAATTGCCATCATTTTGAATAATATTTACCGAAGGAAACTTTGTTTTCAACACTTCAATAGAGCTGTCAGTAGAAGCATTGTCAACAACATAAATAGTAGCAACATCTGAATGCTCAATAACCGAAGGCAAAAACTGCTCTAACAGTTTCGCTCCATTCCAGTTTAGTATTACGACGGCAATTTTTTTCAAGTCTATTTGGTTTTATGATTTATGGTTTGATTTGGTTTAATGTGGTTTAAAGTTGTTTACTATTGTTTAGTTTTTTAAAAACTATATCTTTTCCTATACTTTTTGTATTAACAAACATCAATCAGACTTAACAGGTTTTGGAAAGCTGTTAGGACTAAAAAAAAGGCAACTCTTCCAAAAAAATATAGGTTTCTTTTTCAAAATCCATTTGGCAAAAGTAATGATTTAGACCATTAGTTACCATCAAAAATTGTGCGTTAAGTTTCAAGTTATAACGTGCAATTTGATCAAAGGTTTCTTGTGTTATTTTTACATCAGGCGATTTGCATTCAATCAATAAAAAAAGTTCGCCATTGGGTTTAAAAACAACAATATCATAACGTTTATTGAGGTCATTTACCTTAATTAGTTTCTCAACATTGATATACGATTTTGGATATTTTTTCTCTTGTAATAAAAATTGAACAATATGTTGACGCACCCATTCTTCGGGTGTAAGAATGATAAACTTTTTCCTGATGTCATCAAAAATAGACACTTTATTTTCACTATTTTTGAAGCGAAAGTTATAGGAAGGAAAGTTGAGGTTTTGCATTATTAATGTTTATTGTTTTTGGTTTATAGTTTATTGTTATGGCGAAGATATTAAAATTTGAGGATTTAGAAATTTGGCAACAAGGAAGAGCGATTTGTAAATTTGTTGAATGTTTATTTGAAGAAACAAATTTAGGTAAAAGATATTCATTGATGAATCAAATGGATAGAAGTTCAGGTTCTGTAATGGATAATATAGCAGAAGGTTTTGAACGAAATGGAAATAGAGAGTTCATACAATTTTTAAGTATAGCTAAAGGTTCTTGCGGCGAACTCAAATCACAAAATTATAGGGCTTTTGATAAAAATTTAATTTCAGAAGAACAATTTGAAAAATTGAACGTCATGACCGATGAATGTAAAAACCGAATAGCAGCCATGATGAATTATTTAAATAACTGTGAGATTAAAGTTTTAAAGTTTAAATAACAACAAAACAAAAACTATAAACCACAAACATACAATGGACGAAGTACTAAAAATAATCAACGATATCAAAGCCGGTAATATCAAACCTATTTATTTCCTGATGGGAGAAGAACCGTATTATATAGACCGAATTACCGAATATTTGGAAAACAATATTTTATCTGAAGCCGAAAAAGACTTCAATCAAATAGTAGTGTATGGCGTAGATACTACCGTTGAAGATATAGTAGCGAATGCCAAACGTTACCCCATGATGGCTGAGCGCCAAGTGGTAATTGTGAAAGAAGCGCAAAACTTGGTTAAAACTATTGACAAACTTGAATCCTATGCTGAAAATCCACAACCTACAACGGTTTTGGTTATTGCCTATAAATATAAATCACTTGACAAACGTAAAACAGTCTATAAAACCATTCATAAACACGGATTGGTATACGAAAGCAAAAAGATGTATGAAAACCAAGTAGGACAATGGATTTCCCGAGTATTACAAGGCAGAGGTTACAGCATAGAACCCAAAGCTAACGCTATGCTTGTAGCTTTCTTAGGCAATGACCTAAGCCGCATTGCTAATGAACTTACCAAACTAGAGATTATATTACCCAAAGGAAGCACCATTACGCCCAACCATATTGAAGAAAATATTGGGTTTAGCAAAGACTTTAACATCTTCGAATTTAGGAAAGCCATTGGCGATAAAAACCAATTAAAGGCCTACCAAATAGCCGAATACTTTGCTCAAAACCAAAAAGAAAATCCAATGGTCTTAATTAACGGACAAGTATTTTCATTCTTCTCTGGCTTGTTGCTATACCACGGATTAAAAGACAAGTCTCCATCCAATGTTGCCAAAGTCCTACGAGTAAGTCCTTATTTTGTAAACGATTATATTGGTGCTGCAAAAATTTATCCAATGCGAAAAGTGAGCAGTGTCATTGCTACTCTTCGCGATATTGATGTGAAAAGTAAAGGAGTAGGTGCAAATGCTTTACCACCGAGTGATATGTTAAAAGAAATGTTGGTGAAGATTTTTAATTAAAGTGGTAATATTTTTTGTTTAAGAACATTTCTAAAATAGTGATCTCTTGGGAAAAACGTTAAAAGTTAGAAAGAACAACTGTTTCATCATGTTTTTATTTTTTTACACCTCCAAATTAAACTGAGAAGAAATGAATTCGGACAATTTGTAATCTAAAGCAGTTATAGCATTTTTATCATAAGTGAATAACTTGATTTCAACAGTGAACGCTTTAAAAATTTTATAGTCGGGATGATGATGCATTTTATCTGCTTTTTTGGCTATTTTCAATACAAATTCGGCCAAATCTGTTTGCGATTTAAATTCAAAGGTGTTGACTAGTTTTCCGTCTTTAGTAATCCATTCCATAATTTTAGTATTTACCGTTTAGTAATTCACCACCAATAGCAGACTTAGCTTCAATACCCATTTTCTTCATCATTTCATAAGTCGTACAAACGGCAGCCGAAGTTACCGGAATGCCACATTCCGCTTGGATTAAATCGACAGCTTCTAACGACGGCATTTGCACACAAGCCGAAACGACTAATACATCCACATCAGTTAAATCCAGTTGCTTATATATTTCCAATAAATTCATCGGGTTTTGTGCTGCCACTTCGAGGTTATCGGGAATTTCAAGGGCAATACTTTGTTTTACTTTTATTCCCTGATGTTCAATATAATCTACTACCATATCGGTTAACGGACGCATGTAGGGTGTGATAATTGAAATTTGTTTGGCGCCTAGAACTTTTAAGCCATTTATCAATGCACCAGCGGAAGTAACAATAGGCGTGGGAAAATCATTGGCAACAGTTTCCTGATGTAAATTTACTTCGGATACACAATGATAGCTGCGACCCATACTCATAATAGCGACCAAACACGCATAACCCATCACATCAACATGAGCATCTGAAAGTTCTTGAGCGCATTTTAAACTCATCGCATCCATGGCTTCTAATTCTTCTTTGGTTACTTTTTTCATGCGCATGCGGCTACTGTGAAACGTAAAGCGTTCTGGTAATATGCTCTCTCTGGCTCTGAAAATAGCTGGAATTTCAGTTTCCATAGTCACATTAGAGGAAGGAACGATTTGACCTATTTTGTATTTTTTCATATCATCAAATTTCAAAAACTTTAGCAACCGAAAGTAGAGAAAATAATTGATTCAATTTAAATTATTAATTAATTTTGCATATTTGGACTGAATTATACTGAGTTCGATTTAAAAAAAAATACTTTTTATAAACTTAAATAAATAGTCACAGTTCAATAACCACTTTGCGTTAAACAATAAGATAAAAAAAACTCCAAATTGCTTTGGAGTTTTTTATTTTATAAAAGTACGTTTTTATTCTTCCATAGTATGATACACGTTCATCACGTCATCATCTTCTTCAATTTTTTCGATTAGTTTTTCAACATCAGCCATTTCGGATTCATCTAGTTTTTTGGTTATTTGTGGAATTCTTTCAAATCCTGAGGATAAAATTTCAATGCCACGACTTTCCAATTCCTTTTGAATAGCACCAAAACTCTCAAAAGGGGCATAAATCAAAATTCCGTCTTCGTCGGCAAAAATTTCTTCAGCACCAAAATCAATGAATTCTAATTCCATTTCTTCAATATCGATGTTGTTATTTGGAATTCTAAAATTGCACGTGTGATCAAACATAAATTCTACTGAACCTTGTGTTCCTAGAGTTCCGTTGCATTTGTTAAAATAACTTCTAATATTGGCTACAGTTCTATTGTTATTGTCTGTGGCGGTTTCGATTAATAATGCAATACCATGTGGAGCATAACCTTCAAAAAGTTGTTCTTTATAGTTAGCAGTATCTTTATCAGTAGCTTTTTTAATGGCTCTTTCTACATTTTCCTTCGGCATATTAGCCGATTTTGCATTCTGTATAACAGCTCTTAAACGAGAGTTGGCTTCCGGATTTGGGCCGCCTTCTTTTACTGCCATTACAATATCTTTTCCAATACGAGTAAACGCTTTAGCCATTGCTGACCAACGTTTCATTTTTCTTCCTTTTCTAAATTCGAATGCTCTTCCCATTACTATTAATCTAATGTTGCAAAATTAAGCGATATTTCTATTTTTACAAATCTAATTTAAAATCAGATTAGTCGTTTGGAATATGCCTTGAAATAAAATTATCTCCAATTGTATTTATAGAGTTTATATTCTTATTTTTTTCTTGAAAATTAGCATTGTTGGCTTTGTTGAAATTATCAACTTCTTTATTATATTGTTTGACCATTACATTGTAATTATCTATTTCTTCTTTGGTTCTGTCTTTGGCAGATTTTGCTTCTAAAGTATTTTTGGCATTTTCAAACTTATCATTAAACATTAAAAAACTTACTACATTTGGTACAAATTGCTCTGCCTCTTTTTTATAATATTCTAAAGCATCTTTGGTTGCATTTAAAAGCGAAGCGTCTTTTTGAAAAGGAGCAATGGTTTTTATTTTTTCTAAACCTTCATTGGCAAAAAGAAGTAAACTACTTGCATTTTGTTGAATTTTCCCTAAATCTTTGGCTTCAATTGCTTTTGATAAGTTGTTGTCAGTAAAATTAACTTTAAAGAAAATTAAATACAAAACCGTATGATAATCAAAAACTTCATTTGATAATTGCATTTTTTTACTTAAATCAGATTCTTCATTATTAATAGTAATGTTGTATTTAAGTGCAAATGCATTAAATGCTTTTTCCATATTTTCGTTTTCGGCATCTAACTTTTTATTAACCAAATCTCGAGTTAATAAATAAGCTTCCATAGCATCATAGGATTGTTCGGCAACTTCTTGCATGTCAATCAGTTTTTCATATTCTTCATTTAAGCTTTTTTTTCTAATGTCAAAAAAATGAACAGTTTGATCTCTATATTCAACATCACCTTTGTAGCCATTTGTTAAATTTTCAATTTTTTTACTCGAAACCTCAATACTTTTTATTAATTGTTTTCGGGTAGCATCAATACGACGCGCACTTTTAGAATGTGCCACCGCTTGTGTATATTTCCATGTGCTTTTTGAAATTTGAAGTTGTTCATTATTAATAAAGGTCAAATAATCAACAGGAGTTTTGAATTCTTGAGCTGTTAAACTCAAATTTGAAAGTAATAAGAAAACGGAAAGTAATTTTAGTTTCATAGTATATAATATTTGTTTTTTTAAGGTCTCCCGATAGCTATCGGGAGTAATCGCTAAATCTTCATTGGTGTTTGCTTACGCAAACTTCTTGTTAATGGCGATTTCATAATTTATTTTTTTAAATCGTTAATAATATTTAATGCTTCCACAATATGAATGTTGCTTTTTATGGCTTCAATCTTTTCTTTATTACTCGCCTTTAAATACTCATCAAATTGTTGGTATTCAATATCAACAGAATTGCGCTCAACATTTACGTTGTATTCCGTTTCATTTATCTTCTCAATTTCTTTCCAAAGTGATTTTATTTTATTGGCTTCATCGAAAACGTTGTTAAATTGCAATGTAATAGGAGGTAAATCCTTGTCAAATAATTCATTTATTTTTTCATTTAACTTTGTTATTGCCATTACTGATACATTTTCAGAAACTCTTTTTTCGCTTTTTTGAATGGCAGTTGCATTATCATTTATTACCAAATTGTATCGTAAATTTGATGAAATAACATCATTTTTTAAAGCTGTTGGATAACTATTTTCTCTTGGCATTTGTTTATCAAATAAGGAAGGAATCTGTACATCTGGTGTAATGCCAATAGTTTGGTTGCTTTTTCCCGTAATTCGATAGAATTTTTCAATGGTTAATTTTATAAATTCTTTGGGATTCGGACTTTCATCTATGGGTAATATGCGTTGCATTGATGCTTTGCCTAATGATTGATTTCCAACTATAACAGCACGATTATAATCTTGCATTGCGTTACTGAAAAATTCACTTGCCGATGCCGAAAATCCATTTATTAAAACTACCATAGTACCGTTATAAATTGTACCGCGATTAACATCTTTTAAAGTTTGCTTGTTTCCTTTGTTATCATCCATAATAGCTATAGGACCAATATCAATAAATAAACCTGTAAGTCGCATGGCTTCTTCCATCGAACCACCGCCATTATTTTCTAAATCGATTATAAGCCCATCGACATTGTCTTTTTGAAGTTTGTAAACTTCTTTAGCAACATCATCACTAACATTGGTTTTGCCGTCTTCAAATGTTGCATAGAAACTCGGAATTCTTATATAACCTGTTTTTTTTCCATCTTTTTCAATGATAAAACTGTACACATTATTTTGATAATCTTTCATAACTTTTTTTACCAAATCAATAGTATAAATTTCTCCACTTTTCTTCTTCAAAGTAAAATTAGCTGTCTTATAATCATTGGAACTAATTATTTCAGCTACTTTATTAATAGAGGAGCATGCAATATCAAATTCCTCATTTTTGGATTTTATTTTCAATACTAAATCACCAGCATCAACTTTCTCAGTAAAATAAGCAGAACTTCCAGGAATAATTTCATCAACAGTTAGTTCTTCTTTTTCATTTAACGAAAAATTCAATCCAAAAGTCATGTTGTCAGCACTCACCATAGATAAAAACGATGATTTTTCACTTTCCGAAAAATATTCGGTATGTGGATCAAAATAGGAGCAAAATACTGAAAAGAATTTGGAATTGAATTCAGTTCTTGATAGTCGATTACTTGAGGTTTTGCATGCATATGTTTCAAAAATCTTTGCTTTTGAAATTGCAGCTATTTTATCAAAATTAGCTACTAAAGAATCTTTGTTTTTACTTTTTCCTGCAACATCTTTTAAGACATCAAAAAGTAATTTTTTTTTGCATAAATTTTTCAATTCTTTTTCATCTTTAACAAAAGAAAAAGATTTTTTAGATAAACGAATGACTTCTGAACTAGAATAAGGAAATGGCTCAGACTTTATTGATGCAATAATTTTTTCGTATCGGTCTACTGCTCTAGTGTAGGAATTGTATATTTCATCTAAAAATGCACAATTCTTACTATTAATGTAATCGTCAATTTTGAATTCGTTTTTCTTTAAAACTGAAATTTCCGATTCAATAAAAATACTATTTTCATCATCAATTGTTTCTAAAAAAGATTTAAAAACATACACCGATAAACTATCATCAATAGTTTTGGGTTTGTAATGTTCTTCTTGAATTAACGTATTTATTTTTGACAATGTTTCACACGGATTTTTTTCGCTTTGTGCAAAAGCAAAAACAGGAAGCAAAGCAATTAATAAGTATATTTTTCTCAAAGCTACATTAATCAAGAATTATTATTTCTTATAAAACGGTAATTTTACCACTTTGGCAGCAATCTTTTTATCTCTAATCACAATGAAAATATCAGAACCAACAGCCGAAAACTCTGTTTTTACAT
>NZ_JBKCVI010000097.1:0-4064 GCF_046317795.1 Flavobacterium sp.
ACACAAAAAATATCGCGCTCCTTCCAGTCAAATCGTTTACCATTGATGATGGAATAGCCGCTTCCTTTGGCACATTGATAGACAAATGAACCCGTATGTTTGTGTGCTTTTCCTTTAAATCCTGCGGGTAATAATTGCATCGAAGCACCCATAGTTTGCATTACGTGTCCACCCGTTAACGGATTGGAGTATTGCATCAAAATGCCATTAAAAGGATTTACATCTTTTACTTTTGCAGCTTCTACCAATGCCGGATAAACCGATTTCCAGGAATATTTGAATAAAGGTGAATAGGGTTTGTCCCAAACTGTATCGGCTGGAATTAAACCTGAACAGCCATAGGCAATTGGGGAGTAATTTATTGGAGCAACCAAAGCTTGCTTGCCATCATAAATCGCATAATCATTCGCTTCCAAGGCATTTACTAATGGAATATCCAAACCATCTTGCCAAATGCAGGTTTTCCCACCTTCTTCTACGCCATGTTCGTGCCAAGTAGAGTTAGGTGTAATTACAAAGTCATTGACTTCAAACGTAATTTTATTACCATCTACCACAGTGTAACCGCCTTCGCCTTCCATAATAAAACGCAAGGCCGAAGCTTTGTGTCGGTGTGCCGATGTGCTTTCGCCGGGACGTGTCACTTGAATTCCGGTGTATAACCAGCCCACAGCGGCAGAAACATCTTTACGTTTGTCGTTTACCAAATACACCACTCTTCGTCCAGCTTGTTCTGGGGTTACGAGTTCGGATGATTTTAAAACCAAGCTGCGCAAGTCATCATATTTCCATAACATAGGAACTGATGAGCTTCTTGGTTCCCAAGGTTCGATATCGTTAGCAACCGTCCATAAGGCACCAGCACCAAGTGTTTCGAGTTCTTTATAATAGGCTTGTAATTCGGGTGAATCCTGAACTCTTGCTCTTCCTAATTGATTGTCTGAATAATTATTTGTTTCCATTGTAACCAGTAATTAGTTAAAAGTATTTTTAATTATAACTCCTATCAATTTGTTCAATTGATTTGCTCTATACTATTAAACATTTAAAAAAAAAGGACTAATCCGTTTTAAATTGCTTCATTTCCTCCAAAGGTTCTATTCCATTATAGTCTTTCCAAATTTTAGGATCATAGGATTTTATTTTTATAAAATTAAAATCGTCTTCGGTTATTTTTTGGATAGTAGCTTCTGAAGTTTCCGTACGAGAAATGTTCAGAAATTCTGTTTTCGTAATTGTGTTGGCTTCAATTTTCATGTCGAAAGCAACTACATCTTTCTCAATGTCTGTCAACTCTATAAATTTTAGGGGTCTGTTTACATAAATGTATTGTCCGGTTTCTTTAGAGGCATAGTGCATATAATAACCATCACCTATAGGATTTTTTTTGAAGATGAGCGTACCATTACTAATATTTTCTTGTGTTTTCACTCCCAAAAGGAATTTCATATTAAATCCACTTACTTTTTTACCTTCTGCCAAGGAGAATTCCGTTCGAATAACCGCAAAATCTGATTCAGATATATAGAGTTTCCCTTTATATATTGCCCTGTTTTTTTTCGGTTTAAAGCTTAAAACATAAACAAATTCATAGTCATTAGAATAGGTTGCACCTTCATAGACATACTCATAAATTTCTGTGTCATTTATGAATTCTAATTCTTTTTTATTCAATAAGCTAGTTTCAGATAAAAACGAACTAAGACTTGCTTTTGTTGTAGTTAATTGGTTTGTTTTTACTTTCTTTTTTCTTTGATTAAAATCTTTTCGTAAGGATATTGTATCTCGCGAACCAAAAAGACCACTTTTGATTCGGTAGTATTTCGAAGTGTCCAAATGCGTGAGCATGATATCTCTGGTCGATTTTTCTAATTCTTCGAGCGAAGCAGAACTGTTTTCATTTTTCAATTTTGTAGCTTTTATTACATCAAGCTTAGATAAATAATATGGCTTATCATCTTTTTGAGTTTTGAAAGTAAAGTAATTGCATAGCACATCTGTGTATTCTTTTGGAGGCTGTGAGGGTAATTTTGAGGTGTAAGCACTCAGTTGTGTATTGGCTTTCTTTAGCGCTTCTTTCGAAAATCCAGTTGATTTTTCAATTTCAACATCTAATATAGAAGGTTTGAAATTCGTAGAAGTTCTAAAGAAAATCATATCCTTTGTGGCTTGCCCATCTTTTTTATAATTGCGTTCCAAATTCGCTCTTACGTTAGCCATAATTTCGTTTGGACTTAATTTTTTATTGGAAATAGTAACTTCATTGAGTTCAATAATAGCAGCTTGTAATTTGATGATAAATTGCTGTTCTTTTAATTCGCCCACAGTTAGCTTTTTATTAACGAATCCGAGATAAGAAACTACTAATGATGTATTGTTATCACTACTGTTTTCAGACAATGTAAAATAACCCTCAGCATTCGAAATTAGACTTTCCGAATTATTGACCAAAATGTTTGCATAGGGAATACTTTCGCTTGTACTAGAGTCAATAATTTTTGCAGTGATGTTTTGGCTTTTGGCTATTTGAATAAAAAAAATAGCTGATATTAAAAAAAATAATAGTTTTCTGCAGACGAATAATTTCATAATTAAGGTGTTTTATTTTTTTACTAAAACTGTATCGGGAACCAAAACCGTATAATCGCCACCGTTTCTAATAACATCACGAACAATGGTAGAACTGATATAGGAAGTTTTGGAAGCCGTGAGCAAGAAAACAGTTTCTATTTGTGATAATTTTCTATTGGTGTGCGCAATGGCTTTTTCAAATTCGAAATCGGCAGGGTTTCTCAGGCCACGCAAAATAAACTGTGCCTCTTCTTTTTTGCATAAATTGATTGTTAATCCTTCATAAGTAATCACCCTAACTTTTGGTTCATCTTTGAAAGCGTCTTCTATAAATTTTTTTCTATCTTCCAGCGTGAACATGTATTTTTTATCGGCATTGATACCAATAGCTACAATTACTTCATCAAATAGCGAAACGCCTCTTTTGATAATATCATAATGCCCTAAAGTGATGGGGTCAAATGAACCGGGAAAAACTGCTTTTTTCATTGTTTGATGTTTAAGGTTTATGGTTTAAGGTTTAAGGTTTATGGTTTTAGGTTTAAGGTTTAAGGTTTATGGTTTTAACTATAGACAACAAACTCCAAACTCCAAACTTTTTATTTTTTCCAAATAGGTTTTCTTTGTAAAGCTAAAGTTATTTCGTTGTCTAACAAGTCACTAAATGCAATTTTAGCATGTGCAGCTTGTTGTGGAAAGATACTTTGTGGTGACAAACCCGGATTGGTGTTGATTTCTATAAAATAGGGAATACCGTTCATAATGATAAAATCGGTACGTGAAAAACCAGTCATTCCCAGTGATTCATATACTTTTTTGGCAGTTTCAATTACTAATTCTTCTAAATTAGATGAGATTCGGGCTGGCGTTATTTCATTCGACTTGCCTAAATACTTGGCTTCATAATCGAAGAACGCATTTTGAGAAACAATTTCGGTTATTCCAAGAACTTTAGTTTCGCCTTTATAATTTAATACCCCAACAGAAACTTCGGTGCCATTCAAATAGGATTCTATCAAAATATCATTGTCTTCTGCGAAAGCAAAATCCAATGCTTTTGGTAAATCATCCAAAGTACTCACCATAGAAACCCCTAAACTACTTCCCGATTGATTTGGTTTTACAAAAAAAGGCAATCCTAATTCGGCTGCAATATTGTTTCCGTTAATATTTTCGCCTTTGGTTATATAAATAGAATTGGCTTTAGGAATATTAAATTTTGACAACACTGATAAAGTGTCACGTTTGTTGAATGTCAAACTCGATTGGTAATAATTACAACCTGAATAGGGCAAATCAATTAGTTCCCAATACGCTTGTAAATGTCCATCTTCTCCTGGAGTTCCATGAACAATGTTAACTGCGACATCAAATTTTACAGTTTGGTTGTCTTTCTCAAAAGTAAAATCGGCTTTGTTGATTGGGTATTTAATGGCGTCAATTAAGCAGTACCATTCATTATTGAGTATATGAATTTCAAAAGCACGGTATTT
>NZ_JBKCVI010000098.1:0-2871 GCF_046317795.1 Flavobacterium sp.
AGACCCTAAATCGGCCTTGGTATTCCTAAAAAGTTTCTTTTTAAACAAAGAATATTTCCCATTTTTTGTTCTTCTCCTCCTGTCAATCATTCCTTTGTATCAGTCAATCCGGAATGGAGACAAAAAAACACAAATGATTTATTCCATTGTCCTTGTTGGATTTGTTGCTGCCTTGTATTCAATACATAAGCCGGGTAATAATTTCTTTCATTACAGTTTATTAAACTGGCCATTTCTAATTTTTCTTTCTGCATCATCAATTCATTCTTTTCCGATATTAAAAAAGTATTATTGGGCGGGCGCTTTACTTGTGATTGTTTCACAAATTCATGATTTGCGATTCAGACAATTTTATCCGATATCTACTTTGGTAAGCAAACAAGAAGTACCTTTGGATGTGGTACAACAAAAAATAGCCGAATACAGCCACCCCGGCGACAGAGTGTTGGTTTGGGGTTGGAGCAATAAATATTACGTCCATCCCGAACGCGAGAGAGGTGGCGGGTATTTGTATCCACAATTTGCTGTTGGGAATTACGAGGGTAAGAAATTAGCGCTTGAATTTTATGAGAGAGACTTTACATTGTTTAAACCAACAATCATTATTGAAGTTATAGGCGTGAATGAGTTTCTGTTAAAGGACTATGAGAAGGAATCGATTGCGGCAAACTCTAGCAAACTCGGTTCTACCTTATCAACCGAATATAATATTGCTTTTAGCGAAGGTAATTATAAAGTGTACACAAGGCTAAATAATCATTAACTATAAATTCGAGTTGAATTACATTTTTTAATTAGGGTTCACTCAAAAAGTCCATTTTCGATTAAAGCTCATCAGATCGATAATTGATTTAATGTAAATCAAAGCTTTTATCAACATTCGATTTCCAAAAGTAAGGACGCGCTGTTGCACCAACCTGATTAGGTTGAGAACAACAACGATAGCTCCTATCATTGATTCGCTTGTGGCCTTTAACCTAGCGTGTATGTTGCCCATGCCGTACCATCGTTTGGCCTGCCCAAACTTCCCTTCAACACAGTTTCTTTCACTTACCGACTTTCTGAGTTCTTTTAATTTTGCTTTTGTTTGAATTGTTGGTCTGCCTAAGGGTTTTCCATTTAATTCCTGACTTGTCCACTTATTTTTTTAAAACACCATAAATAACTATATGTCAGATAAATAAGACTATATTAGTGCCGAATATTCCGCACTAAGGCTTTTTTATGCTAAAAATTAGGGAAGTAAAAACCACTTCAGGCAAGACCGCTGTTCAGGTCATCTTGTACAAAGACTACAAACGAAAAATACTTAAGCATATCGGTTCTGGTAAAGATGACGGAGAAATACACACGTTAAAGTTACAGGCTAACCAATATATAAACGACTATACGCAGCAACTATCCATTTTCCCTGATGATAATCCGAACATGGTGTTATTTATCGAGCATACCGAATGCATCGGTTTTTATTATTGGTTTTTTTATAACAGTATTCAAAAGTTGATTGAGCAAATCGGCTTTGATAAAGTGTGTAATCACCTATTGCGAGATTTAGTAACGATAAGAATATTCGAGCCGGCTTCAAAACTCCGTTCCATTGAGCTTTTAAAGACCTATTTTGGCATTAATCACAGACGGCAAAGTTACTACAATGAAGCCCCAAAGTGGCTTAAATTAAAAGAGCGGGTGCAGCGTACAGTTGCATCCTTTGCACAAAAAGTGTATGATTTTGATTCTTCCCTTATGTTTTACGATGTAACTACTTTGTACTTTGAAACTTTTCAAGAGTATGACTTACGAAAAAATGGATTTTCAAAAGATGGTAAATCGCAGCAACCACAGGTATTGGTGGGGCTGATGGTAAACAAAGATGGCTTCCCCATCGCTTTTGATGTTTACCCGGGAAACACATTTGAAGGGCATACGATTATCCCCACAATTAAATCGTTTATGAAACTTTATGAAATAAAAAACTTAACTGTTGTTGCTGATGCTGCAATGATTAGCGTGGATAATATTGAACAGTTACGCAAAGAGAATATTCACTATATCGTTGGTGCAAGACTGGGAAATCTGTCCGAAGAAAGCTTCGGGCTGTTGGATCATAAGATTATCCGAGAAGATGGAAAAATAGTAAGAATAAACACTAATAAAGGATACTTAATTTGCAGCTTTTCTACTGTTAGATACCGAAAAGATAAATATGAAATGGAAAAGCAAATTTTGAAAGCAAAAGACATTGTTGACCGACCGGCAAAAAATAAGAAAGCCAAGTTTGTAAAATCACATAAGGAACAATTAACGCTCAATGAAGAGTTAATCAAAAAAACATCAAAATTACTGGGCTTAAAGGGGTATTACACAGACCTTGATGAGGCTACGCTTTCCACAAACGAAGTACTCAAAAGATACCATGATCTTTATAAAATAGAACAGGCTTTTAGGATTGCAAAATCAGATTTAGAAACCAGACCAATATTCCACTTCAAAGAGGAGCCTATAAAACTTCATTTACTGATATGCTTTATGGCCTTGGTGATATCTAAACATATTGAACTTAAAACAGGGCTCTCAATAAGGAAGTTTATCACTGAAAATAAACGAGTTACTGATGCAAGAATGTTTAATTCCTTAATTCAAAAAGAAATTATTATTAAAGGAAAACTTACAGATACCGCGAATGCTATTTTACAAAATCTTGGTATTCCGCACTAAAATGGACAAGTCGGGAAAGACACCAAATTTGAGAGGTGCCAAGAGTGTTTTGCTTCCTTCTGAAGTGTCTTTAGCAGCAGAATCGTGATTAGTGCTGTCCAAATCTGTATCAATACAGCATTCATGCTTGTGCCAATGAAAGACTTGATTTTTAGG